>JAOTSI010000291.1 GCA_029865005.1 Desulfobulbaceae bacterium | reverse complement strand
AGTTCAACGCCGGTAGTTTCAGCACCTGCATCGGGTATAACTTCATCGCCAGTTAATGCAAATTTGCTATAGGGATGTCCCCCACCTCTACCTCCAGGACTACCAGCAGCAGGTGATGGTAATGCATTGGGATCAAGCTCGCCTTCTAAAATGGCCTGTTGGATATCCTCAACTTCGCTGACCATTTCCGATAAATCGGCAGGTGGTCCCCCCTCGAACACATCTTCATCAATGGTTATATCACTATTTCTTCCAAGATCAAGACGAGTCTCCCCGGGATCGTTAAAAATGATTGATACCCGTCCGTCTCCTCCGGTAACGATACGATCATCCATAAAAATAGGGCTGTTAGGTTTGAGTACCCGTTCGGTGCCATCCGGGGAGATAGCCGTAGCCGTACCAAAAACAACCACCATTTTTCCTATGGGGCGTCCGCTTGTTTCGTTAGTTGAACTATCTTCATTACTAGCCATGACATACTCCCATTTTCTAAATTAGTCTTACCTGGTCTCTTACTTATATCTTAGACTGGCAATGCAAATAATTTCTATTATCCTTTAGTCGTAAAGAATGACTCATGTACACTATCGTAGTGGTTATGTACTGAAATTATTAATGAGAAAATCGACCTGTTTTTCGTCCTCAAAAATAATTTCACAAAAATTACACAACCCATCCGCAACAAAAGGTAGAGAAAATCCTGCCTCAATTAAAAAAGAATGTAATTGAGCGAAAGAATGCTTTCGTAAAAGGGTCATGACCGGGTTGTGTTGGGCATTTTCGATAATTTGCTGAATCGACGAACGATACACATTGCCGATTACAATCCCTTTATTATATCGATTAAAACCGCAGCAGGGAAATACATCACCTGTCGGTTCGATAATAAGATCGGTCAACCAGTTACAGGTTGTCGTGAATGATTCCGCCGGACGCTTTACTACAGCGTTGGCATTAGTTAATGCAGAATGACCAATTGATTGAAAAACCGTTCGTTTATTTAAAGTGTAATTATTCTTATCTAGCCCATTGTTATGTAAGTAAGAGACATAGTTCTCTAATATATCAGGACGTTCTTTGACATATTCAAAATTAATTTGCCGTAAAGGACAATCAAAAATCTCATTATGATATTTAATTAAGTGCATTGAGCATGATTTATTGATGTATTCAAGGTGAAATTGTCCAACACTTATTGTGAAGCTGTCTTCAGGCGGCTTAAATCCCAGAGACTTTAATCTGTTAAGATATCGCCTTGCTGATTTAGACCTCTTTGCCCAAAACGCATTGGTTGCCAGGTTTACCCTAAAATTTAATGCCTTGGCATGTTCTACCAGTTTGAATACATGATCAGGTAAAAGAAAGGGTTCACCGCCGCTGAGCCCTAGACCGCGTATTCCGTAAGCATAGGCCTCGTCAATAACTCTAGTTGCTGTTGCTAAATCGAGTTCTTCCTTCTTCACGTGATCTTCGTGATCATAACAATAACAGTGCTGACACTGGGAGTTGCATCTATAGGTTAAGCGATAACCTATAGATTGAGGAGTGAAGATATCTTTTGAAGATATTTTTCGCTGTTGGGGGGATAATACAGGTAAAGTACAGGAAGGTCGGTTTGCATCATCAAGCAGAATGGCAAGCCCCTGGTTCAATCCCGCCAACCGATCGGTGTAGAGTTCATAGCCGTAGCCACCATAATGCAAGCGTAACAATCTCGCTTGTCGCGCGGCAATTTGTACGATGACAAGATCATAAATTAATTCTCTTTCCTTTTTGGAAAGGGGGCGCACTGTTTCATAACCGCGACGATATGCCACCAGATTTTCCATACTAAATTTTTCGCAATGTGCTCCAAATTCCGCCATACCATTAGCCAAATCAAGAATCACAGGACCATACGCTATATTTTGAAAATCAATAAGTCGACAAACGCCTTGTTTATCAAAAAGATAATTAATTGGTGAGAGGTCACCATGACAATGAGAAAAAAAAGTATCTAGTTTTTGTACTTTTTCAATATACGATGAAATGTTTTTAAGTGGTGAATCTTTAATTATTTTTTGTTGTTTGTATTCAGACCAGATTTGTAGCCAGGTAAGAGGAGCTTCTCTGTTATCAAAACTCTTTTGATATTTGGAGGAATAATTTTTGGAAGCCAGGTGAAAACGGGCTAAGTACGCTCCTGCAGTTTTTGCATGCTCAGGTTTTGGATCAATGATATACTTGCCATCCAAGCAGTTAAATAACACGGCCTGGTTCTCTCCCATTGGGCTGATATATTCATCGGACAGGTCTTGTACTGGGAAAGGTAATTCTAATCCTGATTTTCTTAACCCATTAAGCACGTCCACTTCATAATACACACAATTTTTTCTACTTTTACTTAAATATTTAGTTCGATATATTTTTAATGCATATTGCTGCTGTGTGCTGGTAACATGGTAAACTTTATTAAACGAAGCCGCCTGAAAGCGAGCGACATTAATAATTGGAATTCCATACGTTTCCTCTATCCATTCCCTTGTTCCTTCCTTGGTATATACCAGCTGCCCCTGAAAGTGTTTTATGTAATTTTCTTTGATCCTGGCATCACCTTGTGAAGGAAAAAAAAGGAAAGCTTCAATAAGATGTTCATAAAAGCACAACTCTGGATATTGGGCTGCCTGCTCCGATTGAGAACCGTCACCAACATCACCTAAATGATAATAAACTGATGCATTAACATCATAGCGGAATTTGCGATCCCACTCCTCAGGAATATCATCTTCATAGTCTGGATCAATTTCAATATAAAGGTCAAAATCTGATTTTAATTTAGCCCATTCAATATGAACAAAAGGCACTATATATCGCCCAGCTTGTAACCGTGTACTGGAGCCCATAACATATATTCTGCTTACGCATGGATGAGGAATTATCTTTTCAATGAGATAGTTCATGAATTTTGCCTGCAACCGTTCCTGTTCGATCGGAGGAAAAACCTTTTTTTTAGGCTTGGCAAGTGCAAGATTTTTGGCGTGTAGTAGTGAATTAAAACGAGAATACTCTATTTTGGCTACGGTATCTGGCTGTTGGGTGAATAAGTTTACCCTGGGTGTCCATGTCTGTACATCTACAATCACATCTTCGAGGGTAAAGGCGGGAACTCTTTTAAGTTCCGCTAATTTAAAAAGATATAAGACTTTTAATTTTACTTCGTTCAAAGTCTCATTATCAAGAGTAGAAGCATATTGGGCTATAAATGAAACTAGATCAACACTACTGGTCTGAGCAGGAGCCATAACCTTGCCGTTTTGCCTCGAATCCCCTAGTTCACCAAGAGTTATTGAAGATGATTCCTTAACGAGAATTTTAAGTTGTGGATTACTATTTATAAGTGAATACCCCAAGGCTTGCATTATCCTGCAGGCCTTTCCAAGGAATTGCCTCTCCACTGCAAGATGTAAATTCTCACCATTCTCGTTGATAAGTCTGGATATTAAGTGGGGTTTGAGATTATTCTGTTCTAGTAATAACAAGGGGTCGCGAACAAGATCCTTGTTTTTTAAAAGAGGTAAAGCTTCACCCATTGCTTCGGCAAGGGCAGTAAACGACTGCTTGTCCAGTAATAATTTATAATTTCTAAGGTGCAGATGATAACCGTCCTCAGTTTCCTCCAATGAAATAGCATTATCATTGTACTTTACTGGATTCACAAGTTTTCTGTCTTCGGTCCAAAAAGTCTTAATAGTAGTACTTTCATTAGTATTTGGTAACACGCCGTCCTGATAACCAGCTTGTATCTCTTTCTGAACACCTACTTTGCATCGGTCGAACATGGTGGTTAATTCTACAAATTCTTCCACCGAGAATTCAATGCGTAAGTCACGGTAATGAAAGTGAATATTTTCACCCATGTCTAGGAAAAACATATTGTATTTCTGTTTGCTCAACCCGTGTGAACGATGAAATAAGTTCGTTATTATACCCATATTTTACTCCGAGAGGTAAGCGGCCCTTAACGGGCAATTATGGCATTGAGTTTTTAAAATATAAAGCCAACTGGAGTCTACTTTCAGTATTGGTCTTTTTAAAAAGTGAACCGATATGGGCTTTGACCGTTGCTTCGCTTATCTCAAGTTCCGCTGCTATTTCAAGGTTTGAGTTACCATTGCCGACCCTCTCCGCAACTTGCCATTCTCTATCGGAAATAGTTGCTGGTTTGCCTCTGTTACCTTCCTCATTTTTCTGTAGAGCTAAATTGCGGACCAGCATATTCATCAATGTACGGCCCACCCAAACAGAACCACCCATAACAACTTCCACCGCTTTAAGTAGGCGATCAGATGCCATATATGTATTAGCATAGCCGGTTGCACCGTTGTGCAGAAGTATTAAACCCTCGTTGTCAAAGGGACGGTCTGATAAAATAAAAAAACTTACCTCATTGTTTTTTCGTATAAAATCTATAATAGTTTCCATATCAGTAGTGCTGCGATGCAGGAGGACCACAATATTTTTGCTATTCCCTAAAATTTCCTGCAGTTTACTGGTGTTTGTTGCCTCTTTTGGAGTATAAAGTGTTTTGGTCGCATCAATCCATCTTTGCCGTATCGCCTCATTTTCGCTGCATACTATAAGTCTCATCTCTTTACCTCTCTCGTAACGCGAGCATCTTAGCTCGCAAAATCGGTTTTAGAAGATATGTGATAATGCGTCGTTTACCGGTGAGAATATTAACTGAAGCCACCATGCCGGGGATAATGGGAAGGGGCTTATCGGCAGTACCAAGATAATTTTTATTAGTTCGTACCTGTACCAGATAAAAACTATTGCCCTTATCATCAGTGATGGAATCGGCGGATATATGTTCCAAATTTGCTTCCAGTCCTCCATAGATAGTAAAATCATAAGCGGTAAACTGAACAGTTACCTTTTGATTCGGATGGAGAAAAGCGATATCGGAGGGTTTTATAGTAGCTTCTATTAATAGGGTATCATCCAAGGGAACAATTTCCACCAAATCCATCCCAGGTAGAATAACTCCGCCCATGGTATTAACCAATATCTGATTAACCACCCCCCGCACCGGCGAACGAACTGCCGTACGTTGCAAACGATCAGCCAAGGCTGTTTCTGTGGCGTTTAAGCCTTCTAACCGTGCAAAGGCATCGTTTAACTCTTCACTGGCACGATTTGAAATAGACATTTTTCCCTCTTCAAGCCGGCTATTAGCCTCCTGTAGCCTTGATTTGGCTCTAGTCACCGACTCTTTGATCGCTTCTATTTCTCCTCGCATGGTACTGGCTTGGCGTTGCAAACGTAGAAATTCCACTTCCGCATAGGCCCCTTCAGCCAAAAGCGGTCTGGTGAGGTCGATTTCCCGTTTAAGAAACTCGTAGGTTTTTGGTAACTCCCGGTAACGGGCTTCCAATTCTGCTAACTCTTGACGACGTTGAATGACCTGTTCATTCAAAATTTCCAGAGTGGTGACGAATTCTTTTTTTCTGGAATTAAATAATGCTAGTTCTCGCCTCCCGATTTCCGGTTTTTCCTGGGTTACCTCTGTAGGAATCATAAACGATTCCCCTTTTATTTCTGCTTCCAGTCTGGCTATTTTTGCCTTTAAGGCTAAATAGCGCATTCTGCTTTCTACATAGGGGGCGGAAAAGCGTGTTTCATCTATTTTTAAAATTAGCTGATCTTTTTCGACTACTTCCCCTATTTTAATTAAGACCTCGGCCAGAATTCCACCTTCAAGATTTTGCACCACTTGTATTTGTTGAGAAGGTATTACTTTTCCGTAACCGTTGGTAACTTCATCTATTTTTGCATAATAAGACCACACCATGACAATGATAAAAAGTAGCAATACGCACCAAATAATTAGTCGCCCACCCTTAGGTGTTTGTGCCATGATTGAGGCCCGAATGTCGGTAACAAAATCCACCGGTTCCTCGGG
>JAOTSI010000290.1 GCA_029865005.1 Desulfobulbaceae bacterium | reverse complement strand
AGGAGCTATTTCTTTAAATAGTTGGCCTAGTGATTTGTTTATAAGTTCAGCGGCAATTAAAGAGCTGTCTCTGTCAGTGTGATTGTGGAGAGCGTTTAAGGCGGTATCCATTGTTTGCTTAAGGTGTTGGCTTTGGAAATTATTATTTTTCATTATGGGGTCTCCCTTTTTAGGGTTAAGGGCTGTTATGAGCCCTGTATAAGTAAAATTGGTAACTTGAAGGCTAGAAAGTATATATATATTAATGGGTTGTGAGTATTAGCAACTTGTTTAGCTTAAATAATATAATTATAGTAGCAATAGGTGGGCCAGAAATTATGATATGTGTTTTTTAGATAACAATAAAGGGGATAAATTTATGAATGGTCGGTCACTGGTGGCTGGTATTTATACGGAATAATTGCTTGATGAGTTTGTTAGAGGGATGCTGGCTTGTATTTGAGATAAGTATGATATAAACAGTAGATAGAAGTAGTTCTTGTTACTTTGTAGCTGTGTTATTGGAAAGTATTTTAATAGAAAGGATTATGCTTAGGTGATAAGTGTTTCTAGGGTAATTTATTAGTGTCTTAGTTTAATTTATTGATTATTTAGGTAAATAGCGTAATGCTATATCTGATAAATGTGGATAGTTGAAATTGATAATTAGTTTTGAAAATTTAATTCTAGTTTTACTAGTATGTTGAGTTTTTGTTAAATTAATTAATAAAAAGAAATAACTTGTAATTGAGAATATATGTGTGAGAGTTTAGTAGTAATTAGGCCTATAGAAAAAATTACACTATAAATATAAGAATTGCGAAAGATATGAAGTTGAAATTTTCAATGGCATATTAGGCATAATATTGCTCTGTAAGCGATCTGTTGCAGTGTAATTAAAAAACCAGTTACCATAGCTAAGGATGCTTTTTCAAATAATAAACATAATTATTTATGATATCGTAAGATGACATAAGGAGGGGTGATGAGAACAGAAATATGGTGTGTTATGGTATTGTTATTTTGCGTAGCTTGTTCCCAGGAAACTCAAAATAAGATTGGGCGAGCCATGCAAAATTGGACCGGTACTGATGGTGTTCTTGAGGTGTATGCCGGTGAAAAATTAGTGAAACGATTTATTAAAATAGATAAACTAACCACAGCTACTTCAACGGGTGGCAGTGGAGATAGACCCTATCGGTTTGGTTATGGGGTATTGGATGAAAATTTAAATGGAGTTGTTGATTCTAATGAAAAAAAGGTCTATTTTGAGTTTAGTGATTATTCCACTTCCTATGTTTTTTTTGAAAATCCACATTGACAGTGGAACTTGTGATATTTGTTATCTCTCGTAGGTGATTGATGTTAATAGCTAATTGGTTATGTGCTCTTGGGTGTAAGAAGTTTTAGGGCCTCGGAAAAAATAAATTATCCTCTCTCGAAGTCTATGCTTACCGGCTTGTCTTTTTAGCTGTCTTTTTTTTGTCAACGCAACGGTTATATCATAATACTATAATCTTGTAGCTTTTTCTGAAATACAACTAAAAATACTGTGTGATTTTGGGACATTTATATGACGATTCATGGGGTGGATGCTTTGAATTCTGCTAAGTTATCCTGTAAGGGTCCTAACCGGATCTAGCCTAGCCGCATTTCTGGCCGGAATTATGCCGAAACAAAGACCAATTATAGTGGAAATCGAGAAAGGGATAATCGCCACAGAGACACTGATATGGATTGGTAGGTGGGAGAAGTATCCCACCCAATAAACACAGATTATACCAAGAAGTGTGCCGATAACTCCACCTCCAGCAGTAACCAGCGCGGCTTCGGCAAGAAATTGGATGGTAATATGATGCGGTGTGGCCCCGACAGCCATGCGTAAGCCGATTTCTGCAGTTCGTTCTGATACCGATGCTAACATTATGTTCATGATGCCGATCCCCCCGGTGAGTAATGATATTGCCGCCACCGCCCCGAAAACCATATTGAAAACTCGTTGAATCTCACTTGCTCTGGTTAATAGCTCCAGGGGCACGATGATCTGATAATCTTTTATCCCTTGATGGGCCACAGACAAGGTTCGGTCGATAAGTTTGGTCATGGTTGGGATATTTTCAACTTTATCGATTTCCACGATAAGCTCGGATTGGTGATAGGCTGGTAAGTCTTGCCCTCTATTGGTGGGGCGAGATAGTTCTATGGTTACCGGTAGAAAGATCATCTCATTGATGTTTTGCATGGAAAACTTGCCGCTCTCTTTATGGCCCGTATCGTAGCGTTCTAGGATGCCGACGATGAGAAAAAGATGATTATTAATTCGGAGATATGCGTTGAGCCTCCCTGCTTCAGCTAGACTCCGTGCAGCCTCACCGCCAATGACGCATACTGCATTTTTACGGCGTAAATCTTCCTCTGCTAAAAACCTGCCCTCTGCCAGCGGTAAATCTAGAATATCACCATAATTGGCGGTGCATCCTACCACCTTTAAACCTGAGACACTTGTGGGAAGGGTGGGTTCGACCCTTATCTCTCGGAGATAACCACTTTGGATGATGTTGCCAGGTAGTTCGGAGAGTATGGTCATATCCTGAGGTCCCAGGCCTGGAGAGTGGCGTTTTCCAGCTTGCTTAAATTGTTCACGGGTGAGGGGGGCTGGACGAATAAATAGATTTCGTACCCCCATTTTTTCGATCTGTTTTTTAGCCTCCATCTTTGCACCCTGACCCAGGCCGATAACCGTCAGTAATGCAGCGGTACCACATATAATACCTGTTAAACTGAGGATGGTTCGTAGGGGGTGTGATTTTAAAGAAAAATAGGCAAGCTGGAATAAAGAGGCCAATAAATGTAAACTGTTATTGTAGGCGGCCATCAGTAAGTACTTTGATTATATGGGCTCTTTGGGCGATGCGCTGGTCATGGGTAACCATAACCACCGTTTTTCCGGTGGTGTTGAGTAGTTCGAAAAGAGAGATAATTTCCTCACCGGTAATTGAATCCAGATTACCGGTGGGCTCATCGGCCAGAATTAGCTCAGGGCCTGGAGCTAGAGCGCGAGCGATTGCTACGCGTTGCATTTCTCCCCCAGAGAGTTCAGAAGGTTTATGAAGTAGCCGATGGGAGATTCCGGTGAGTTCCACCGCCTCTCTGGCTAATGATTCCGCTTCATTGGGGTCAGTGTTGTTGTAGAGAAAGGGGAGCTTGACGTTTTCCAGGACATTCATTTCCGGCAACAGGTGAAACATCTGGAATACAAAGCCGATATGCTTTCCCCTGAAAATAGCAATTTCATTTGTAGACATGGAGAAAACATCCATACCCTTGAACAGGTAGTGGCCGATCCTGGGCTGGAGCAGGCCCCCGAGGATATGGAGCAAGGTCGATTTGCCGGAACCGGAACGGCCCATTATAGCCACAAAGTCACCTTGTTTCACCTCCAGGTTTATACCGTTTAAAACTTGGATGGATCGTGAGCCGGAGTGGTAATGGTGGCTCAATTCTTGGAGTGCGGCAAGGGCCATTAATATCCCTCCGGTCTGATGAGGGAAATGGGATCGTCTTGGCTAATGCCCTTGGATATTACTATATAATGTTCGTTTTGTTTACCGGTAAGCACCTCTTTTTTCTCATAGCCGTGGAGTACTCTGCGAAAACAAAAAGTAAGGTCTCCCTCATGAAACACCGCTTGAATGGGCACGGTAAGTTGGTTTTTTACTTCGGCTGAGAGTATGGTTGCCAGGGCAGTCATGCCGGGACGCAGCCTGGAGTCGCTGTCCTCCATGGTGAAGGTAACTTGGAAGAATTTTTCGCCCCCCGGACTGTTGTCACGGCGAGCGGCCAAGGCCCCGATAAAGGAGAGGCGGCCATGAAAGGTGATGTCCGGGTAGGCTTCGACTTTAAGCAGGGCGGGTTGATCAATATCGATTTTATGAAGATCAATTTCCCGGACCTTACTGTTGACCACCATGGCGGAAATGTCAGGTAGATAAAGAATAGGTTGATTCATAATCACTGTGTCGCCTTCGCGGGGTTTGCGAAGTTGCCCGTTGCGGTAAGTCTCATAGTGGATGACCAATCCGTCTAAAGGTGCTATAATCACCGTCTTGCTCAGCTCTAACTGGGCTTGTTTGAGGGATGTTTGGGCAGCGGTGGATTTCCCTTGGATTTGCTGGAGGGAAGCGTGACTATTAGCGATTTTATGGACTCCGGCCTGTTTGATTTGTTGCAGGTTAAGCTCGGCCTGTTCCATCTTTGCTTTTCCGTTTTCCAGCATGGATGGGAGTACATAGTCAGCGTAGTTTTCATGCCGCCGTACCGCACCATTGTAACGTTGTTCATGGAGGGCGAGTTTTTCCTTCGCCCTTGAAAGCTCACCGGGGTTGTTAAATCCCTCCTCCTGAAGGTCCAGTAGGTCAGCCACATAACCTTTATATTTATTGACCTCTAAACTGATTTTTTCTTTTTCCTCTTGGAGCTCAAGAAGCTTCAAAGGGGCATCGCCCTTGGAGAGTCTCTCCAGATCAAGCTTAGCGGTGGTTAAGGTGAACTCGGCAGTTGTTATCTGCTGTTCCACTTCGGTTTTTTTCCATTCAAAAAGCTCCCTCGCGGCCTGTACAGCTGCCTTGTAACTCTTCACATTGGCCTTTAGTTTTTCTATTTCCGTTTCCAAGGGAACGGGATCAAAACGTATTAAAACGTCTCCTTCTTTAACCTGACGCCCATCAGCAATGAGTTGGATTATCTTTGCTTCACTGCCCTTGAGTTGCGAGGAAATCATATGGGATTTCGCAGCTTCAAGAACACCAACCGCCCTCACGGTAACCTGAAAATCACGTCTGGTGGGATGGATCAGGTACTTGTTTTTATTATTAAGAGAAGGCTTGCTGCTATTGGAGGAAATGAGGAGCATGGCTGCTATGAGCACTAGGGTGGAGCCAATGATAAAGGAGGGTCTGCGGGTCATTTTTGTAGGGGACATTTGGTAATCTAGGTATTATTCGAATTGGCTCAGCAGGGTTCCCTGTGCGCCGTGAAAACGATAGCCTTCGGTAATATAACGAGTTCGTTCGGAGAGGTGATCGCTCTTGGCTCTTTGTAGCTGATTTTGAGCCTCAATGAGATCAAAGTTCCCAGCTTCTCCATATTTGAACTTTATTCGGGCCAGTCCGAGTTTACCCTTTGCCTGGGTAATTTGTTCATCCCGTAAACGGATGCGCTGGCGAATTTTTTCAAGACGGTTGATAATTGACCGAATTTCAGCTGAGATACTTTGAACCGTATTGTCATAGCCGATCCGTTTACGTTGTATGGCAAGGCGGCTCTGTTCAACCGCTGCTCGGGCGTTGTTGTTGGTTATATCGGTGCTTCCTTCTAGTCGGAGAGCCCAAATGTTTTGTCTCTCGCTTTGCTGATCAGACAAATCGTTTGAACCCTCTTTAAGGTAACTATACTCGGTAACAAGATGTAAATCAGGTAAGAGATTGTTTTCGGCTATTGATTGTTTGCGATAAGCTTCTTGTAACTCCAGGTCGGCCCGTTGCAGCTCCGCTCTGTTAGCTAAAGCTGCTTGTATGGCAAGTTCCAGGTCCGTGTCCAAGGGCTTTTCTTCTAAGGAAGCTGTAACCGTAAGGTTAAGTGATAAGGGCAAAGAAATCATGTTTTTTAAGATATTGGCCAGGTCTTTCAATCTCTCTAAAGATGAATTGATATTATCCTCAATATCCCCCCTCCTGATCTCTGCCCGATACAGATCCATGGGAGAGGCTATATCAGCTTGCTTCTGGAGTCTGACTAAGTGAAGATGATGATTCATTATGGTAAGTTGTTCTTTATATAAAACAATAAGGTGCTGTTCCCGTAATATATCGTAAAATGTACTGATAATGGCTAAGACGATTTGCACTTTGATGGTTTTTTGGGAATATCGATTCGCCTTGAGCTGATTTTGGGCGCTGAGGAAA
>JAOTSI010000289.1 GCA_029865005.1 Desulfobulbaceae bacterium | reverse complement strand
GGTATTTTTGTTTTTATCGGTACTATCCCCAATAATGACATTTTGCCGAAATCCTTGGCAATGGATAAAGCAGGTTTTTTGATAACCGATACGGAAATGATAACCAACATTGACGGAGTGTACGCTGCCGGTGATATTCGTTCTAAGAATTTTCGTCAAATTATAAATGCTGCCGGTGAAGGAGCAACTGCGGAACTATCTGCCGAGCACTATTTAAGTGGCCTGATATAGATTGCTATCTCGAAGATCTCATACCATAGTATCCACCCTTGATGTTGTCTCTCGCTTTGACTCACTAAACCAACCTATTTAACTCTGTAAAAAAAATCTCCATTCGCGATTATCAACTGATTTTTATATTAAAATTTCATTTGGGACACTTTCATATGCTTTGGAATCGTTGCACACATATTCTCTCCCAACAATGGACTAGTTATTTACTTGTTCTATGTTGCAGTCTTCTGCTTCTTCAGGGATGCGCAACATCGCAACCAAAACAAATCAGCGAAGATTCTGCGGCTAAGGTCCAGAAAATACTTAATAAGGCCATGGGTAACTTTAAAGAGGGACAATATCGCACAGCTCTTGAGGGCTTTGAAAATATCATAGATAATTACCCCTTTGATCGACAAGCCATTGTGGCTGAGCTTAAAGCGGCTGACTGTCATTATTACCTCTCTAATTATGTAGAGGCAAAAGTTATGTATCAACAGTTCGAAGAACGTCATCCCTACAATGAAGCCACTTCTTATGCGATGTTTCAATCAGGAATGTGTGATATTCGACAAACAGACCGAATAGACCGCAATGTGAGTGGAGCCGAAGATGCTGTTAAATCCTTTAATCGATTATTGCGCACCTATCCAGACTCCCCGTATACCAAAGAAGCGGAAGCTAGAGTAAAGGCCGCCAAGGAATTTTTAATTAATCACGAACTTTTTGTTGCCGTTTTTTATATTCGCACTAAACGATACGGTGAGGCAATTCACAGGTTAAAATATATAAATAGGGTTTATCCCGAGGCCAGAATCAAGGATAAAGTCAAATCCTTACTTACTCGACTTGAAGCCGGTGATCCACCCAAACTCGGAATCAACAAATGGCTTCCCGATTTTGAAATGCCTGATTGGCACCTATTCCATAAAACGACCTCTGATGAGTGATTCTAATGATTTATGGTACTCTGATCACCTGAGATATAACTTGTCGACTTAGTAGTACGTAAATTAGTATCCCAAATAGCTAAAATGGTAGTGTAAAAAATAATAAAAAAAGGCGGTACCTTTTTGGGTATCGCCTTTTTTATTATTTAGATAAACTCTTCAATGCTATACAGGCGTACTGCTGGTCACAGGGTTTATAAATAACTTATTTAATACACCGTGAGATAGTAAGTGGTCACAGGTGCCTGTGTCCAATTACATTTAAGAAGCCACTCTAGCCAGTTGATCAAAGGAGACGTTCATAGCTTTTACTGGGCAGATGCGGACGCAGTGACCACAGCCGGTGCATTTTTCAGGATCAAAGAGTACTGCCATATCGGTCCGCCGAATATGGAGGGCTCCTACCGGGCAGGCACCTGTACAGGCCCCGCATTGAAAACACTGTTCTTCATCCCGACTCACTTTAGTGGCGAAGAGTTCGACCCCAATTTTCTGCTCTTTCAAGAAGGCGAGACCCGCTCTTACTTTATCCGCCTCTCCTTTAAATTCCAGAATCAAGTTCCCTTCGTGCTGAGGAGTTATCTCACCCCGCAGAATATTAACTTGAACATCATATTGCTTGACCAAACGATAAATAATCGGCTGGTCCGAGGCTTCCTTAGGAAACATAAGCTTATAGATTCTCGTATACATAACAACACTCCCAGTTATGGTTAAGCCGTATCTGCTAAGCGATCCGGTCTTTTATTTTTCTCTCAAGCTCATACAAAAGCATTTCGACCTCGCCGGTCGTATCCAAGGTGATCAGTTCCTCTTCAGGCAACTCTCTTGGATTTTCAAAACTTAGTTTTTGGCTTAAGTAGATCTGCCAGGTCCCATCAGAAACTGCTTGCAAATCTTTAGCCCGCAATTCTAAACGTTGCCGTACCATATTCTCGGGACAGCCACAAAAAACAAATAAGGGGCGTAGACCCAATGTTTCAGCCATAACCCGCACCCGACCACGCTCTATCATAGCGGAATATGAACCATCTAGAATTACACCTTTACCTGCACCAATAGAAGATTCAGCCAGATCCAACATTTTCCCGTAGGTTTTTTGGCTGAATTCCCGAGTATAAATTCCTTTGCCAAAATCATCACCACAGCGACTCTCAGCTGAAAAACCGGCCAACTCTTTACGTACTCGATCGGTATTATAATAGGCGAGGTCATGCTTACGCGCAAAAGCTTCGGCTAAATACGTCTTACCCGAGGCGATCATGCCAAAAAACACATACAACCCTTTCATGATGCGGCGGCATAACGTTGAGCTAAAGTAAAATACTTTGCAGCCGCGCTACGGCAGGCTTCCCGCACCGCTGGGTCGACAGCTTCGTCTCCGGCTGTGAACAAGCCTATTTTCCCACGCACGTAAGCACGATAGCATTTGTAAAAATTAAGCATCTTACTAAGGCCTTCATCAGCAGAAGTTTTGCAAAATCTGGTAATGAGATACTCAGAAAGTTCATCAAGCCCGTGATAATCGAGATCCATGGCCAAAAAAGCCACATCAGCAGCCACATCGCAGTAACGGAAACGTTGATTAAACTCTATACAGTCGTAAATATACACCTGATCAGCTAAACAAATATTGGCGGAATATAAATCGCCGTGACAATCACGAATTTTCCCCTGTTCAATGCGCTCGTTAAACAGCTTTTCATTAGTCAAAAAATCCTTGGCATAACCTGATATGGAATCAAATTGCTCTCGGCTCAATGCACCTTGACCGATAAATCCTTCCGTCTGCTCAAAATTTTCAAGCACATTGACCGAAACCCCCTTTGCAGAACCAAAGGTATCAATTTCGCCACCTCGTTCAGCTTTCTCGTAAAAGGGAACCAGAACCTCCACCAAGTCGTCAATTTGTTGTTTGCTCAATTTACCTGCTTCGATCACCTTACCCATCATAGCCTTTTCCGGCATCCGGGCCATTTTGACAGCATACTCCACCACTTCGCCAGCTCCATTAAGGCTGTATTGATCACCATTTTTGTTTATGGTTACCAGACCCAAATAGATGTCAGGGCATAATCTGCGGTTGAGGAGCAACTCCTGCTCACAACACTCTTTTCTTTTTTCCAAGGAAGAAAAATCCAAAAATCCAAAATTAACGGGCTTTTTCAATTTATATACATATTCACCGGCTAGCAAAACATAGGAGATATGGGTCTGAACAAGGGAAATATCCTCGGCCTTATGCTCGTAAATAGCTGGGGAACGCAGGGCTTCAATAAAATCTGGAAGGTTTTCGTTGGACATATTCGCCTCGGATTATAGCAAATTAATAATAACAGAAATAGTACATTGTGGTTTATGAATGGTCGCTACCTTACCAAAAGATAAGAAGAGCGTAAATGGTTTACCTCTCTTCATCTGCATGTTAGAGTCACTTTCTTGTCAAGGCCTGAAACAGTGCCGAAATTTATCAGCCCCTTGATTTATAAATTTTTTGGCTCCACATTTGCTTATATGGAGAAAATAATCGGCGAATTATATATATCTACGCCTTGATCTCAAACCAAAATTCACATAATTTATCAGACTTTTTTGTAAATAGACCAATCATCAGTGTTTCGTTAATACGAATCCCTGATCGGAAAAATTGATGAATGATTCGCAACTTAAAAACATTTTGCATCTTGTTCGTCAAGGCGGCCTCTCTCCAGAAGATGCACTTGACCAGCTACGTTCTCTATCGGTTGAAGTGTTGGATTGTGCCCGACTTGATCACCATCGAACCCTGCGCACCGGCATACCGGAAGTTATTTTTGGAGAAAATAAATCTTCTGATCAGCTTGTAGAGATCCTCAGTGCTATGCTCCGGCAACAAAACGTTGCTTTAGCCACCAGAGTTGATAAGGAAAAAGCCGCAATAGTAACAAAGGCACTACCCGCTCTTCGCTACCACCAACAGGCTCGGATAATCACCGGTAATGATGAGTTCATACCCAGTGATAGTGGGCAAGGGCTGACGGTCATTGTCACCGCTGGCACTTCCGATATTCCAGTGGCTGAGGAAGCCCGGATTACCATGCAATGGTATGGTCATCCTGTGGAAACCCTCTATGATGCAGGAGTGGCTGGTATCCATCGCTTACTTGCCCATCAGGAAACATTGCACCGGGCAGCGGTCATAATCGTGGTAGCGGGCATGGAAGGCGCCCTTCCCAGCGTGGTTGCAGGGCTGGTCTCAGCTCCGGTTATCGGAGTTCCGAGCTCAGTGGGATACGGCACCGGGGCGGGAGGATTCAGTGCCTTGCTCGGCATGCTCAATAGTTGCGCACCCGGTATCGCGGTGGTCAATATTGATAACGGTTTTGGCGCAGCCTGCATGGCAGCTGCAATTAACAGAAAAAAAGATTAAAATAACCCACTATTCTTGCGTGATGTACACTATCGTCTTATAGTCTATTTTTTTACCTATAAATCCATGAGTACGTTGATTTATGGTTTTTTGGTCAGATCTCTGCCTTATTTTTAAATTAACCAATGGAATATCATCTAGATGTCATGGTTTATTTTTTTAGCAGACCTTGATCTTAAACCAAAACTTTCATAAATTAATTGACTTGTTCATGACGGTCGCTTGTCGAAGCGGACAAAACATTCTTATCGGTTGGCTTTTCCCACCGCTATGTTTTCCCGGCAACGATCTTTATCGCTACTTTTCACAGAGGCGGAAAACAAATGAGTAGAACCCTTAAATTTAAAATCGCTTTCCTAGCGTTTATTGTCATTTTTTCCATCATTGCGGTGGTTCCCTCTTTTATAAAAAAGGATCCCGTAACCCAAAAGGATCTTTTGCCGTCATGGTGGACAACATATTTGGCCCCCCAAGGTCTCAAGCTGGGTTTGGATCTCCAGGGTGGATTACACCTGGTTTTACGGGCTGACCTGGACAAGGCTGTTGCCAATTCTCTGGCCTTTGCCTCTAGAGATCTGGTTGAAGGGCTTGCGGAGAAGAACATCACAGCTATCCCTATGGAAAGTAGCTCTACTAATAAGGCTCTTTTTACTTTACCCAATACAGGGGCGGTTGATCAGGTTAAACAAATTATTGAGGATGATTTTCCCAACCTTAATATTATGGTGGAAGCCGAAGAGGGCAGTTTTCCACGCATTACTCTGAACCTGACCGATGAAAAGATAGATTTTATCCGCAAAAACGCAGTGGACCAGTCACTGGAAGTCATTCGTAACAGAATTGACGAGTTTGGTACCACTGAGCCGGTTATAGTAAAACAGGGCGAAGATGAAATAGTTGTTCAGCTGCCTGGCATTGATGATCCGGAACGGGCGATTAAACTTATAGGTGATACGGCCCAACTGGAATTCAAACTGGTAGCCCTAGCCCCTGACGTTAACCTCAGAGTACTCATTGATGAGGCCATAAGCCAAGGAACACTTACTTCTGATGATCGTGAAGATGTTGAAAAACTCAATCTGGCCCTGAAAAATCGACTTCCCGAACAGACTGAAATAGCGATCCAAAAAAATGTTAACCGTGAGAATAATACAACAACCACCTTTCCTATTTTGCTTGAATCCAGCGCTCTATTGACCGGAGAGATGGTAAAAAATGCCCAACATCGTATGGGAGGGCAGTTCAATCAACATCTGGTTAATATAGAAATGACCAGTCGCGGGGCGAAAATTTTTGCCAATATTACTGGAAATAATATCAACAGGCAATTAGCCATTGTGCTTGATGGAGTGGTTCGATCCGCCCCTTCAATTAATGGAAAAATTCC
>JAOTSI010000165.1 GCA_029865005.1 Desulfobulbaceae bacterium | reverse complement strand
CAGGATAAAATTGAAATCCCACAAGATACCATCGATGATAAACTTGACTCATTCTTCGGGACTGAAGAAGAGGTTACTACTCCGGTAACCGAGGATGCTCAACTTACCTTGGAAGAAGAACCAGTTGTTGCTGCACTGGCTGATTCAGATGAGGAAATTGGCTTCAGGGAAGATGATATTGAACAGGATAAAATTGAAATCCCACAAGATACCATCGATGATAAACTTGACTCATTCTTCGGGGCTGAAGAAGAGGTTACAACTCCGGTAACGGAGGAAGCTCAGCTTACCTTGGAAGAAGAACCAGTTGTTGCTGCACTGGCTGATTCAGATGAGGAAATTGGCTTCAGGGAAGATGATATTGAACAGGATAAAATTGAAATCCCACAAGATACCATCGATGATAAACTTGACTCATTCTTCGGGGCTGAAGAAGACGTTACTACTCCGATAATGGAGGAAGAAGCTCAACTTACCTTAGAAGAAGAACCAATTATTGCTGCTATAACTCCTGTTGATGTCAATGAGAAGAAAGAATTTGGTGACGTTGAAACTAAAGTAAAATCAATAGAGCCAGCCGAAGAAAGTATTGATGATAAACTTGACTCTTTCTTTGCTCCTGATCAAGAGGACTCTCAACTCATTATTCCAAAAGAAACCATAGCTGTGAGTGACGAAGAACCTTTCGTTGCCGCTATTGCTGAAGAACTCCCTTCTACCGTCACCGATCAATATGCTGAAAATCTGTTAAAAACATCCACTGAGGTTAAAGAGAGTTTACAATATTCTCCGCAAACCGATACTTTCAGTAAACAACTCACTCAGTACATAGAAAGCCAAAAAAATCGAACTATTGAAAAAGGATTTGAAAAACAACACAATATTTTCCAGAATCTTGGTGACCAACTACAACAATTGCCACTGATAAGCGAGACTAAAAAGACAGAGCTCATCTCAAAATGTGTCAATCTTATAGATCAATTACGCAATGATCCTTTACCTCAAACTCAAAAGCCTATTCTTCAACTTCTGGAATCAGTCATAACGCTACTTCCCCATCAAAAATTAACTAAACTTCCATCCAACACCATGGAGTTAGCAAGTTATTTGTACGCACATATAAGTAGTGCTAATGAAGAGTCACATGATCAGGCCAAAGACACCCTATTACAAGCAATAGAATTTTACACCCAATGGCAAAAGCAGTTATTTGAGAGTTTAAGTAAGGCAATACCTTCGATACCTCCAGCAATTGATCAAGATAATGATTTAAATCACCAAAAAATATCCTCAGAAATACGTCAAGGACTCAATGAATTACGTAACACTTTACACCTAGAAATAGATGCGCTACGTAAAGAATTTTCCGGTTCTAGGCGTTAAAATAGACCAATCACATTTCCCTAACCTTTAGTTTTTAATTTATTTTATCACTAATTGGTTAGGGAAATTTTATTTTACCTAATTACAAAATCCCTGCTCATGATACCTTTCTAAGAGCCAAGCTACTTCCAGCTATTTTAGATTTAGTAAGCGTTTACCAGTACCACGTCTGCGCGCGTTCAGGCCGGATTCACATAGAATTAACTATAGCTCATCGGTCTGCTTGTACACATACACAGCACTTATGAACGCTTAAAAAACCGATTATTTAGGAAATTATTTTTTTGCCCGGTAAACGGTTATTACATTTATAAACCGGTCAAAAAGCTATCAGCTAGTTATTTCCTCTCTATAATTAATATCAGTTACTAGCTAATTTATAGGAAGAATATTTCATATCTTCCGCGGATCAAAAGCTTCCCGAAGTGCCTCTCCTATAAATATTAGTAAAACTAAAGTACCCACTAACACTAAAAAGGTGGAAAGGGAAAGCCACCAAGCCTCTATATTTGCTTTACCCTGTGCTAAAAGTTCCCCCAGACTTGGGGTTGACGGAGGAACTCCTAAACCGAGAAAATCCAAGCTGGTAAGAGCCAAAATGGCTGCCGACATTCTAAAAGGTAAAAATGTGATAACTGGAGTCATTCCATTGGGCAAGAGGTGATTATACATTATTGATATATTCCCGACACCCAATGCTTTTGCCGCCTTAACATACTCCATATTTCGTCCTTTAAGAAATTCTGCCCTTACATAGTCCGAAAGTCCCATCCAGCCAAACAAGGACAACAAAAGAAGTAACAATATTATTCCAGGCTTAAAAATTGAAGAAAAAATAATCAAAAGATATAATTCCGGCATGGCACTCCATATCTCAATGAACCTTTGAAAGAAAAGATCAATTTTACCTCCAAAATACCCTTGAAACGCGCCAGTGATTATACCTATCAATGTTCCCACGGCGGTAAGGGCAAATCCAAACAAAACAGAAAGCCTGAAGCCATATATTAGTCTAGCCAGCACATCACGTCCTCTATCGTCAGTACCCAATAAATTTTCCCAAGAAGGTGGTGACGGAACTGGTTTATTAATATCCAGATTAATTGAATTGTAACTATACTTATTGAAGGGAAAAACTAACCAATTACCATCAGAGGTCAACCTTTTTAAAATGAAATCATCCCGATAATCAGTCTCAGTTTCAAAATCTCCACCAAAAACAACTTCTGGATATTTTATAACAAAAGGAAAATAGTAATTACCTTGATAATTAATCAAAAATGGTTTGTCGTTACTGACTACCTCAGCAAAAAGTGTTAAAAAGAAAAAAAAGGAAAAAATTATTAAACTATAATATCCCCTTTTGTTTTTTTTAAAATTTCTCCAACGCCGCTTGGCAGAGGTTTCTTTCCTAAGTATAGAATTCATAAGGGTCTAATAATTATATCAAGAATTATTCTCAAAACTAATTCTAGGATCAACTAACACATAACTTAAATCAGAAAGTAATCTTGAGATTAACCCTATGATAGTAAAAAAATAAAGAGTACCAAGCACCACAGGATAATCCCTTTGAATAACTGATTCATAAGCTAATAATCCCATACCATCTAAAGAAAAAATCTGTTCAATTAGCAAGGAACCAGTAAAAAAGGCTGTAATGAACGAACCGGGAAAACCGGTAATTATAGGAATAATCGCATTTCGAAAGACATGCTTATAGAGAACTTGATTTTCAGACAATCCTTTGGCACGAGCAGTTAACACGTATTGTTTACGAATTTCTTCTAAAAAACTGTTTTTGGTCAATAGGGTCATCACTGCAAGACTACTCACTGTACTAGCAATGATAGGCAATACCATATGCCAAAAATAATCAAGAACCTGATCAAATAGACCCAACTCACTGAAATTATCTGAAACAATACCTCGTAACGGAAAAATATTAAAAAAGCTCCCCCCGCCAAAAAAGACGATTAAAATAATACCAAGCACAAAACCAGGAATAGCGTAACCCACCAGGATAGCGGTTGAACTCAACATGTCGAAACTGGAACCATCATGTACCGCCTTACTAATCCCCAACGGTATACAGGTTGAATAAACAATAAGAAAAGACCACAAACCCAGCGACATAGAGACCGGCATTTTTGAAAGTACCAGCTCTACCACACTTTTATGGTGATAATAACTTTCTCCAAAGTCAAAAACGAGATAGTTGCCCATCATATCAACAAAACGCCGCCAGGCTGGTTTATCAAAGCCATACAATACGTTAAGTTGATCCAACCTTTCCTGGTCAAGTCCCTTGTCTCCCTGATATAAAGATCCGGAAGATGAGCTTTCCCCCATTGCGCCATGCCCTTCCAATTGAGCGATCATTCGTTCAACTGGGCCGCCTGGGACAAACTGAGTCACCACAAAAGTAATTAGCATCACGCCGAAAAGAGTCGGCACCATAAATAAAATACGTTTCAGTATGTAAATAATCACTTATTTTCTATGGTTACCAATTTTAATAAAGAAATATTACGATAGAATAAGAAAGCAAGACATACTCATAAATAAAATAAGGGCTCATTGATAGCTAATAAGCTTATTTGATAAGGATTTGTTCAACATGCCACAACGTGACAATGAAGCAGTAAAATTACCCTCAATGAGGTTTATTCTATCTAAAAACCAGTTACCGAATCGGTATATTACCAACTAAATCATTATCCAAATTTTCAGTCCCACTTTCAGATGAGTTTTTGGCTGATAGTGGAACAGTGATTTCTCTCACCTTTGCCTTTACAGCCTGAGGGGACTCGTCCATTACCGGGGCATATTTAAGCTCAGATTCTCTCTTAATAACCAAGGTCTTCATACCACCTTCTTCAACACTACACTTACCGGAACCTTTTAATGTACCTGAATGTTGTGGTTTTTTGCAAAAGGCCAACAATCCTTCCCGCAGCGGACTAACACTGACCAGTTCCCAACCGGCAGCCCCTTGCTGGTTTAAAATATTTTCAACTTCCTCTTCGTCGATGTATTTTTCACCAAAAACCTTACCCTTATGAAATTCAAAAAGAATCGTCCGATAACGCCAACGCACGTTACCTCCTTAATAAGTCATTTTATATTCTAAAATATGAGATTTTATTCATCCATAAACCGATCATCTATAAATTCACCCTCATACACAGTGGAATCAGGAAGAGTTAATTTTCCATGTCCTGCCCGTTTACCTTGATTAAAACCGCCCTCATAAATGGTACCGTCTGGAGAGACTAAAGTTCCATAACCATGGGGCATATCAGACCTAAATGACCCGACGTAACTCCTCCCGTTACGGTAAGTTAATCTACCCAACCCCTCAAAAAGCCCTTTCTTAAATTCCCCTTCATATTTGTCGCCATCGGCAAAAAGGTATTCTCCCACTCCATGAAAGACTCCTTCCTTAAACTCTCCGGTGTACTTAGAGCCGTCGGGATAATTATAAATACCCTTACCGTTGCATTCTCCCTTGATCAAAGAACCGGTGTATACCCTTTTATCTGCATAATGATATTCTCCTTGACCGGTGATTTCACCATCTTGAAATTCCCCTTCATATTGATCTCCATTAGGCATACGCAGTAGCCCCGAACCATGCATGAGCCCATCGCTGATATCACCTTTATAAATTCTGGTATCAGGTAAAGTGACCTCTGCCTCTCCATTAAATCGAATCGACATGGATGAATCAATATAAATAATGTTATTATGCACAAATAGTTGAGTGGTAGAAAGTTGTGATGTAACTTCCTCACGCACCTTTTCTATATTTACATTTTGTTGCTGCAATGATTCTTGCAAAACAGTTTTTTCTTCATCCACAACTTGAAGCTGTTCATCCTTTAAGGAATCATCCGGTCGACCGTCAACAAAGAGTCCAGAGTATTTCTCACCATCCGGATTCCTCAAAATCCCAACACCATGTGGCTTATCGTTGTTAAATTCGCCTCGATAAAGACTTTTATCGGCATAGTGAAGTATCCCTATCCCATGTCGTTTTCCACCCTGCCAATCTCCCTCATATCGACTAGAATCGGCATATTGCATCACCCCATGCCCTTCAGGTCGATTTTCAGCAAAGTTACCGGAATATTCACGACCATCGCTCCAGCTCATTACCCCGCTTCCAGACATTGCACCACTAACAAATGAACCGGTATATGTCCAACCAGCTGGCGAAGTTAGTATTCCTTGGCCATGGTAAAGATCATTATGAAAAGCACCTTCATATTTACTCCCATCGACCATTTCCAGCGTCCCAGGTCCTTGTCTCTTGTGATCAAAAAAATTTCCTGAATAACGGTCTCCATTTAAATATCGATACACTCCATCCACAGACTTTCCATTGCGAAAGGTACCTTCAAAGGTGGAACCGTCGCCATAGATCAACTTACCTTTACCATCAATGATATTGTTACGAAAAGAACCTGTAAACTCTCTACCATCAGTATAAAAAAGAGTTCCTTTACCGTGAAACTGTCCGAAACTAAATTCACCTTTATACTGCATGCCATCAGGTCGGGTTAAAACTCCATGACCTTCGATGATTCCTTTTCTAAAGTTACCAACATATTTCCGGCCATCAGCATTGATAAGCTCACCCTCTCCATTATATTTGCCACGTTCAAACGTCCCAGTGTAGACTGTTCCGTCAGGATAAAAAAGTTTTCCCGGCCCCCAAAGAAATCCTTTTTTAAATTCTCCCTCATAGAAGCGTCCATCCTTGCTTGTAAATTTCCCGTACCCGTTTACACAATCCCCATGGGTGCATTGAGCAAAAAGATACCCAGGCAATACAAGCACAGTAATAAAACAACACAAAAATGTAATCTTAAACGAATAAATCATTATAGGTACACCACCCATTACCCGGTATCCAGTATCACGACATATTTTCAAAACGGTTCAAAAACTCTTCAGCCAATCTCGGATTCTCTATTTCTGCTCCCATCATGCTCACCAACTCATAGATCCTTGCAGGAATAGCTGGCCCATTTTTACGCCAACGAGCAAGGCTATCTTGAACAACGTAATCAGCCAACGGTCCTATCAACTCAGCTAACGAATCATATAGTTGCTCGTAATAATCACGCATAATGTCCAACTCTTCGTCATCACTGATTATTTCCCCAGGGCTACCCAAATCATGGGGAAGCTCCACCAATTCTTTATAGCGTGAATAATCAAGCTCTTGAGTTACATCAGCCGATTGCTTAGGCTGTCCAGAACTTTGCCTATGAGCCGCCACAAGCTTGGTCAACTCTTCAGTATTACAACCTTCCAAGCAACATATCACCATAATAGCCTCAGGGGAATAAGGCACTCCGATTACTTTGAGGTCACTAAAATAAAAGTTACTCGCCCTAATACCGAGGCCGTTTTTCACTCCCAATAATTGAAGTTTGACGAGATAAACACTTAGTTCACGCAAGACATTCTCATCTATACTTCCATCACCGTCCCACCCGAGCACTCCTTGCTCCTTGTGGAATATAGCGCATCCTTTCACACCATTTTGAAGTGCTATATTTGCAATCAAAGAGTTCATAGAATTTTCTAACCTTGCATAATAACGTTAAGTTGATAAGCCATGCTGGTAACCGATACATTATTTTTCAACAAAATGGTAACATTAAATCTCCCCAAAGGGACCATAAGAAGTTTCCCTTTATCTTGCAGATCAAACCAAACACGATGCGGTCCCCGACCACCCAATAAATCCCTCATTTTTACTCCACTCACCAGGGTAAAAGTGATGAAATCAGTAATATCGGGAGCAGAAGAAGACGTCTCAATTATCTTCCCACGCCAATCCATTATATAGAAATGAACCACCCCTGCGAGTGATGGTATAACACGGATTATTCGTGCTATATTGTCATTTTCTTTTTGAGTATTACTATTCGTAGTTACCATCTTCCATCCATTACACTTATAAAATGACCTAAAAATATCCCCGATCATTATTCTGATTCGGGGATATTTTATCCAAAACCTTAAGAAGGCATAAAAAATAACGAAACAATCTTACGAACTATTATTTATAATTTGCTATCATTATTTGTAAAAATATAAAATACATAAAACAGATATCAAACTCATCATCTAATAGAAATACACTTTGTCCAACTATGTTTGCTTACTTAAAAGAACCCTAACCTGGTCCATGTATTTTTTGGTGCTATAAAACGTTACAACATCCCCCACTTCAAAATTAGTGTCCCCCATAGGTATCACGGTTTCCTCGTTACGTGCAATGGAAACCACATTTACCTTGTCCGGCAACCCTATAAGGCGAAGGCGCATCCCAGCAACTTTACTACCGCTTTTAATATGACATTCATAAAAAATTGCATCCCCTTTACCACGCAAAGAAATTGTTTTCTCTGGCATTAAGCCGCGTTGTTTTTTTACAATTGCCACTTCATAAGCCCTTAAAATTTCACTACGACTTATTATTCCATAAAAAACATTATTTTTCCCCCGACCAACCACCGGCAAACGTGCCAGATCACGGGGTGCCATTTTCTGAATTGCCGTCCAAATTGGTTCATCTGGATAAACCGTTATCACCTCGGTTATTGCAATATCCGCCACACACATTGAACCAAGCTGTTTTCGATCTCTATGGGTTAATACCTTTTGAATATCCTGCAAAGTCACAATACCGACAAGTTTTCCTTGTTCATCAAGCACTGGAAAACCGAGAAATCGGGTGGAAGTAAACATAGTTTCCAGTTCGTCAAGGGATAGATCCATTCCCACAGTTATCGGAGAACGATTCATCACCTCTTCAACCGATACCCCTTGCATAACATCCAGGTCCCGACCCTGAACAAAACGTATACCTCTCCTAGCTAACTTACTAGTATAGATAGATTCACCATAAAGATACTGGGCAAAAGAGGACGCAGTTACTGCAGCAGCCATAAGGGGAAGAATCATTGAATAATCATTTGTCATCTCAAAAACGATCAACATGGAGGTAAGGGGTGCACGCGCAGCAGCAGCGAAAACAGCAGCCATGCCCACTAAGGCATAAGCTCCAGATGATCCAGCGATTGTGGGAAAAAGCGATACAAATACCTGACCTAATCCTCCACCGAGCATCGCACCTATAAAAAGGGAGGGCGCAAAAACGCCGCCCGAATTACCCGAACCCAAAGTGAAACAAGTCGCCAGAGGTTTCAGCAATACCAAAAGCAGAAGAAACCAGAAATCTATCCTTCCCTGGAGTGCCTGCTCAATAATCGGAAAACCAGAACCATACATGGAAGGAATATTTTCAATAACCGACGCTTCGTGAACAGAGCCAGCAGAAGGAGTAGACCAGGGAGTCCCCATTTGTTGAGTATACATAAAACTAAAACCGAGTATACCGAGCAACAAAGCACCCACAGCTGGTTTGAACATTTGGGGAAAGCGCAGTGTCTCAAACTTAATTTCAAACCAGTTAAGCATGCGGATAAAACCGACCGCCACTAGGGCAGAGACCAATCCGAGTATAAGATACAAAAAAATAGAGGCCGGAGCGGCCATGAAATAACTGGGTGGG
>JAOTSI010000175.1 GCA_029865005.1 Desulfobulbaceae bacterium | reverse complement strand
TGCAGAAATAACCACATTACCAAACATCCGCACCTGAAGTTCACTCATAAAAACTTCAATAGCAAATGCAACTCCGGCAATGGGTGCATTAAAGGTGGCTGCAATTCCAGCAGCAGCTCCACAGGCCACTAAATTCCTAACCCTTTCATCAGAGAGTCGTAAAAGTTGACCTATGGATGAACCAAGAGCAGAACCGACTTGTACAATGGGGCCCTCCCTTCCCGCTGAACCGCCTGTACCAATGCATAAAGCGGAAGCAGCTATTTTGGCAATCGCTACTCGGGGACGAATCCGGCCACCGTGGAGTAACAAAGCCTGCATAACTTCCGGTACTCCATGCCCCTTAGCCTCCTTTGCAAATTTATGCACCAGGGGCCCGGCAAGCAAGCCTCCGAGCAAGGGAACAATGATATATACAAATAACCCTAGAGAAGGCAACATTGCCGGTAAGTCCACATAAGACAAGACCTGCACAAATGTTATAAGTCGAATAAAATATACAGCGGCCAAACCGGTAATTCCACCGATCAACACTGCTAAAATAAGTAGCAATACTCCCTCGGGAGGTGACAATTTGTCAAGTAAGCTACTTAATGTAAATCTTTTTCCAACCATAGTATCTATCTTGCCAAGGGACGACTAATGAAATAATTGATGCATCAAAATGAACATCACCGGGTATAGTTAGGGCCACGGAAAAAATAAATATCTAAAAATCCTGCCCGATTTTGGGATATTTATTTTTTTCCGCTACCCATAAAACACAAGTTACCTAGACTCGTAAACGTTTACCAGTCAGATGTTATGTAACTTTTCTTAACAACCAGGTGAACGGTTACAAAAATATGCACAAAAAAGTCGGATTCTATAGTTAAAATAGAACCCGAGCTGGTCAAGATATCAATGTAAGGTAGTTAAATAATCACAGGCTATGATCGATAATCAGCGTTAATTTTCACATAATCAACTGAAAAATCGCAAGTGTATACCTCGGCCTCCCCTAACCCTTCTTGCATTTCCACTAATACAGTGAACTGTTTTTTTTGCATCACCTTTTGAGCTTGCTTTTCCACTTCTTCTCCACCAACCCCCATACCATTTTCCATGACCCTGACATCATCAAAATATAGGGAAACTTTATCAGGTGAAAAGCGACATTCAGAACGACCAAGAGCTGCGATGATCCTGCCCCAGTTCGGATCTTCACCAAAAAAGGCTGTTTTAACCAAAGAAGAATTGGCTATAGTCTGAGCAGCTGACATGGCGTCTTCCTGCTCATGAGCACCTACCACTTTAATGGTTACTACCTTAGTGGCACCTTCACCATCCGCGACAATTTTTAAAGCCAGATCACGAAAAATATCCTCCAAAACAGAAGCAAACTTTTTAATCCCCTCGGGGTAATCATCATCAACCCATTTATTTTCAGCCATTCCATTAGCCAATACCAACACCGTATCATTAGTACTGGTATCACCATCTACCGTAATGCGATTAAAGGTTTTATTTACGGTTTCAGTAAGAATAGAGCGAAGCTCGGAAAAGGCAATTTGGGCATCTGTTACCACAAAACAAAGCATAGTCGCCATATCAGGCATAATCATGCCTGACCCCTTAGCCATGCCGTAAAAAGATACATCTTTCCCACCTATTTCCACGGTGCGCTGACAGGTTTTGGGTACGGTATCAGTGGTCATAATGGCCTGGGCCACTGTTGCAAATCCGCCTGAAGATAAATTAGCCACAAGATTCGGAGATGCCTTTTCAATGGGACTTAGATTCAGTTGCTCACCGATAACTCCGGTGGAGGCTACTTGAACCATTTCGTCATCAATATTGAGTTGTTTGGAAATTACCTGTCCCATAGCCACCGCTGCTCTCATCCCCTGTTCACCGGTACAAGCATTAGCAATACCGCTGTTAACTACTATTGCCTGGGCTTTACCCTGACGGAGCCTCTCTATGTCGAGTATTACCGGAGCGGCTTTTACCTTATTATTAGTAAAAACTCCTGCGGCAATAGCGGGAACCTCGGAGTAAATCAGACCTAAATCAAGTCTATTCTGATAACGAATTCCCGCCTCAACAGCGGCCGCGGTAAATCCTTTAACTTTCATATGCTACCCATTGCGTCCTATTATAATTGATCCTGTGCCATATAGCTAAGTCAACTTACTTTACCAGATATTCAACAAAAGAAAAGAACTGTAACCAAAAACAGATGGTGGCTTAATACTCATTAATCCGATTTTCCGAAAACGTCGTGCAGAAAAACGGAAAAGTCCTCATTCTCATTCACTTCCTGCCCTCACCGACAAAACTGGTAATGCTGTTTATCGCCGTACTCTCGGTACTAACAGATAAAACAAAAAAATATAATAACCGGCATTAAAAATGCTTGTAAATATATATAAAGAAGTACTGACTTATCTACTTTAAACAATCAAGGACCAAAAATGTTATCTTCACTCATCAACTTTTTTTTCGAAAACATTGAACTTACAATACTAAGCCTCACTACCGTGCTTCTAATCGCCCTTTCGATAACAAGTGGAAGTTTTTTTTATAATAATAAAAAATTAGTTATTTTATCAATTATTCTCTGGGCAATATCCTTTTCTGTATATCGTTCGCAGGACCAATCTTGCATCGCAACTATTCACAACTACCTCAACCCTCCTCAACAAGTTAACATATCGCAATCGCAAACCATTAACGACCTTAACGATATGCCAGCTCCAGCGGCCGGTTTCAACGCGTACGGAAGAATTCAAAAGAGTTACTTCAAGGAAAAAGAAGACCAATAAGGATAAATAATATTAGCTTAAGCAATTATTATCCTTAAGGTCCATCACATCTCGCTCTCTTCCCTATCGTACTCACCACGCGTTACCGGCCGCGTCTTCTCCTTAAGCAATCAGACAAATACATGTAAGTGGTTACTGCGGTTGCCCCTGCCCCGCATTGGTGAACTATAGCAAGCAGCGGCAATTGCATGAAGCTGAAGCACCTGTAACAGTACACTATGTCAAAATGTTATAAATTACCTATTTATATATCCTGTGATCAGATAAAGGCCTCGGGAAAAATATAATTCGGTAACCATTCGCCAGTGCCGTATATTCATGCAAGTGCTTCCAATCACCATAGCCCCATCTATGCGGCAAGAAATGATCGTGCGGAGATGTGGTATAGCAAACGGTTACCCGCCGATGACCTCTTACTACGTTGCACTTGCTCCAATGATATGATACAAATTGCCGATGCAATACACACTCTTTTCCGATAATGAACAGGCCCCGTCCTCCGATAATACCGCAGATTTTAAAGATCTTAATGCGGCTCAGCACAAAGCGGTCACCCACGGGGAAGGCCCTGTACTGGTGATAGCCGGGGCGGGCAGCGGTAAGACCCGTACCCTGATCCACAGGGTTGCCCATCTAATAGACAACGACGTGCCCCCCGAATCCATACTGCTCCTAACCTTTACCAGGCGAGCTGCAAAAGAGATGCTTGATAGAGCCGGACGGTTGACCGATCGCTCCTGCGGACGAATCACCGGCGGCACATTTCACGGCACCTCCAATATTTTGCTTCATCGTTACGGGCATTACCTCGGTTATCGTCCCGGATTCACCATTGTTGACCGGGCAGACGCTGAAGGCATCATCAATCTACTTAAATCATCTCTTGATCTTGCTGGAGCCGGTAAAACATTTCCTAACAAACGTACAATTATCAATATTTTAAGTGGCTCGATAAACAAAAATATCTCCATCGACAACCTCATATCCCAGCAAGCACCTCACTTGACGGAATTTCTCGACGATATTCTTCTACTGAAAAAACATTATGAGCAGTTTAAATTCGACCATGCCCTCATGGATTATGACGATCTGCTGGTCAACTGGTACCGCCTACTTAAAGAATCACCAGAGGCACGCCACGAGATTTCCTCACAGTACCAATATATTATGGTAGATGAATATCAAGATACCAACCACATCCAGGCTAAAATAATCCGGCTCCTGGCCCATACCCACGAAAACGTGATGGCAGTGGGTGACGATGCCCAATCGATTTACAATTTCAGGGGGGCGGATTTTTATAATATCATTCGTTTCCCCGATCAATTCCCCGGCACAGAAGTAATAAAACTGGAACAAAATTATCGCTCCATCCAGCCAATTCTAGACCTAACCAACTCCATTATTAGTTGTGCCAAGGAAAAATTCACCAAAACCCTTTTCACTAATATTGAGGGCACTGAAAAACCGGTAGTCTATGCGGCTCGTAACGAGAGCGGCGAAGCAAAATTCATTGCAGATACCATTAGTGAACTCATTGAAGACGGAACAGATCCAGGTCGAATTGCAGTACTTTTCCGCTCCGGCTACCATTCCTACAAGTTAGAGATGGAGCTGACCAGCCGGATGCTCGAATTTGAAAAACGGGGTGGCCTAAAGCTCACTGAAACTGCCCATATCAAAGACGTTCTCTCTTTTTTCCGTATTCTTATCAATCCATGGGACACTCTTTCCTGGAGTCGCCTACTCCTCCATCTCGATAAAGTCGGACCTAAAACCGTCCAAAAAATTATCGCGTTTATCAGCGAGCATGATGACCCAGGTGAGGCTCTTGAACATTTTAAGGCAGGCAAAAGCTGGCAGGATGGTTTTCAGGCCTTAATTGCGGTGGTAAAAGATATTCGTCAACCCAATTTGTCGCCCAGTACTATTTTCGAAAAACTCATGAAATATTATGAGCCTCTTTTTGAAAAACTCTACCATGATGATTATCCCAAACGACATAAAGATCTTGACCAACTAAAAATATTAATTGGTGAATACGGTGACCTACAATCATTTGTCGACGATACCGCCCTGGATCCACCAGAGAGCATATCAGCAGACCCTTTTGCCGACCCTGCCACCCAAGGCAAGTTGATACTCTCCACCATCCACTCCTCCAAGGGTTTGGAATGGGATACGGTCTTTGTCCTCAGCCTGGCCGATAGCCGTTTTCCACATCCCAATGTTTTTCCAGGTGATTTGCAGTATGAGGAAGAGCGACGACTTCTCTATGTTGCCGCCACTAGAGCTGAAAACCGTCTTTACCTCACCTACCCCATGGAGCTCATGAGTCCAGACCGTAAGTTTATCCGCACCACCATGTCACCGTTTCTTCGTGAATTAAGTGTTGAAAGATACACTGCTGTAAACGGGACCAGACAAAGAGAATCTTTGTACACCCCCAGCTTTTTAGAAGAATCAACAACACGCCACCACCAAAAGAAACCCAAAAAACAACTCTCCGCTCGAAAGACCTATGAAAAAGGAATGCGGGTACACCACTCCTTTTTCGGACCGGGAACCATCCGTGAGATCCCCGGCCCCCGACGGGTGGAAGTAGCATTTGACCGGCACGGTACCAAAATCTTACATCTCGACTTTGCCGAGCTGGAAATCGTCTCTTAATCCCTACCAGTTACATTACAGATATATGAATCCCATGAATTATCAAGAGGCGTGGTCTTTCCTCGACCTCCTCCAGTTTCACAAAATCAAACTTGGCCTTGACTCCATGAACCATTTCCTTGGTGCGTTGGACAATCCGCAACATCGGGTGCCGTGTGTGCACATCGGTGGCACCAACGGCAAGGGCTCTGTGGGTTCTACATTGCTCTCCATCCTGAGTAAAGCGGGATACCGGGTTGGTCTCTACACCTCCCCCCATCTCAGCTCGGTTAGGGAACGGTTTCGAATCAACGACGAATATATCTCCCAAGAACAATTTGCTGAGCAGGCCAGCCGTATTCGAGATATTTTAGATGGCGGCCAGATAACCTATTTTGAATTTACCACTACCTTGGCAATGCTCTGGTTCGCCGAGCAGAAAGTCGACCTCGTCTTACTGGAAGTAGGAATGGGCGGGAGACTCGACGCAACAAATGTCGTCACCCCTCTGGTATCGGTGATTACCAATGTTTCCATGGACCATGAGGCCTATCTGGGCAATACCCTAAGAGAGGTTGCCGGAGAAAAGGCCGGTATTATAAAGCCATCCATCCCGCTGGTGTCAGCCGCTGGTCCAGATGAAAGTCGTGAGGTAATAATGAATACCTGCGCCCAGGTTAAGGCCCCACTTTATTTACTTGGTCGCGATTTCCACGCACTGGCTGCTAATAACGATGAAAATTCAACTTGGACCTATTCCGGTATTGATATTGATAACAAACCCTGGGAGCTAAAAGAGTTACCAATGGCTTTAAGCGGTAATTATCAATTGGATAATGGGGCCGTGGCCCTGGCCGTACTGCAACTGCTGAGCAGTAAAAATTTTACAATTAAACCGGAAGATATTCGTGAAGGACTGCAAGGGGTAAGTTGGCCGGGTCGCCTGGAATCATTTTACAAAGACGAACAAGGCGTGATTAGCCAAGAAAAACCCAGGGACAACAAAGGGACTCGACACTTTCTCCTTGACGGTGCCCATAACCCCGCCGGAGTTGAAGCGCTGCATGATGCTCTTGAGCAGTCTTTCACCCGCAACAGACTTATTTTAGTGTGGGGAGCCATGGGGGATAAAAACATCCACGACACCCTGGCAACCATAGCACCTCTGGCCCATACCATTATTTTTACCCAACCAGAGAGCGAACGCTCCGCCACCCCGGAACATCTTCGCGCCACCTTAGCCACCGACTTACAGGAACGGGCCATTTGCATTGAGTCGGTAGCAGAAGCTATCGAGAGAGCCGAATCATCCGCCAATGACGAAGACCTCATTTGCATAGCAGGATCACTCTATCTAGTGGGCGCGGCACGGTCCATTTTACGAGGAGAGCTCACCGACGATGAGTAATGATTACTTTCACCTGCTCAGCGGCCCGGACGAGGATCAGATTCGAGCGGAAAAACATAAGGCTCGCAAATTACGAAAAACCCGGTGGTGGCAACAAAAAACCAGTTCCGGTACCTGTTATTATTGTCACCAAAAAGTGGGCTTTAAAAACCTTACAATGGATCACCTGGTTCCCCTCTCACGGGGCGGTCGCTCCACCAAAGACAACTTGGTTGCCTGTTGCAAAGAGTGCAATACCCGCAAGAAAAACTACCTTTCTGTGGAATGGGACGAGTATATGGAAACAATCTCTAATGGAGCGAAGCAGGAATAAATATACCTGCTGAAGCGTGGCGGAATTGCTCTTTGGTAACCTTATGGATGCAGAATCCTGCATCCTTGCGCAACCGCCTCCAAGTCCCCCAATGCTGTTAATATAAGCAAAAGTCCCAAATTCTACGAAACGTAGAATCTACCCGGAAGCTGTAGGGGCACCCCCCTGTGGGTGCCCGGCTGAACCAAGAGATTCCCTTGAAATTCTTAAGTCGATAATATTGCCCATCCCCCACCTCAATATTCCTAATTTCATCAGATAAAACAAGCTGGTAAATTTACCTCTTAGAACCTTACCGCCCTATTCTGCTAAGGGCTGTAGCATTATAACTTTCCACGACTTCACCATCACTCGGCCCAAATCTAATTGTATTCACAACCCCGTTTTTCATAGGACCAAAAGTTCTGAGTTTCAACCTAACCAGGCGAGTGACAAATTAATATTTGTCATGCCTGTTGACAAATATTAATTTGTCATATATTTTGACAGATAAATATTTGTCAAGCTGACTCGCTAAAAACCACCAGAAGATGCAACCATGGAACCTTTAAAATCTTGTACAGGCGGCTCTGCAGAAGGGAAAAATCGTTTTTTTAAACGCCCAAAAATTATTCAAAAAATCAGAAGAAAGCTGGCTAATGGTGAACATTTATTGATTTCAGCTCCCCGAAGAATCGGAAAAACCTCAATACTTAAATATATTCGCGATACCCCTGAACAGAATCAGATCATCAAATACCTGATAGTCCAAAGCGTTGGATCAATAGACGAATTTAACAAACGGTTGTTTGATGAACTAATTAATGACCACCAGATATATTCCACCATCGAGAGACTTACCCATCGTGCTGGTGCTACCGTCAAAAGTCAGGCAAGCAGAGTAAAAACTATTTCCCCGAAACTTATTGAACTAAATAAAGATGTTACAATCGACTACTATGCCGAACTCAATGAGCTATTCGATGAGCTTAAAGATCATGACAAGCAAATCATCATTTTTATTGATGAATTTCCAGATACCATAATTAACATTAATAAAACAAATCCTTATAATGCCTCTAGATTACTCCAACAACAACGTGAAATTCGAGAAAAATATAAAAATAGTCAAATCCAGTTTGTTTATACGGGATCAACTGGTCTTAAAAATGTAGTTAAAAAACTTGGCGATATTCATTTAGTTAACAATCTGGTCGAGATCAAAGTCCCGCCGCTTAGACCGCCGGAAGCTTTGGAACTTATGCAACGCCTTATCCTTGGCAAACAACAGGCACTTTATACCTTTGATGTTTCGGATGAAGTTATCGCTTACACCTTGGAAACAATTCAGTGGCTCCTTCCTTATTATATTCAAATAATCGTAGAAGGATTGTTCGACCAGCACGAAGAAGATGATTCCGACCCTCCTCCACCAATAACCACCAAGACTATTGACGCCCTGCTTAAAGCATTAGTCAAATCAAACTCGACCTGTGCAGACTATTTTGATCAC
>JAOTSI010000288.1 GCA_029865005.1 Desulfobulbaceae bacterium | reverse complement strand
TGCATTGGGAAGGGATCGTGCCGCTTTTTGTTTGTTTAGTTTATTTGCTTTTTTCTTGACCAGTCAGAGCTCTTAGTTTCCACTGTTACTATCATTATAGAGAGTGACTCAAAAAAAAATAAAAAAAGGGTTATGGTAAACCATAACCCTTGAATGTACTGGGGTGAGCGATGGGACTTGAACCCACGATCTCCGAGGTCACAACCCGGTGTTCTAACCAACTGAACCACGCTCACCATTCATGTGCACGATTTTATACCCACACCCGTGAGGATTAGCAAGTACAAAATAAATTTTTATTCCATCTTTTTGTTACAGTGTTTACATAAATCAGCTCTTTTTTTGATTAACTCCTTGCAGTATGGGCATTCTTTTAAAAAGTTTGCGGAGAGAACAGAGCTAATAGCCATATTAATAGTTTGTTCCAGATTACTGTCGCGAAATTCATGATTGCGTAAGGGCTCGATACAGTCAGGACTGTTTATTGGTTCAAGGCATCCTGCTGCTCGTTCACGATCGGAGAGTGCGGCATGGTTATCTAAAAGAAGATAGAGTACGGGAGTGAGGTCCTTTTTTTCGACGCAGTCGTCAAGGCCAGCTATTGCATCCTTTTGTTTTTGGTATCGTACGTTTTGATTTTTGATGGCTTCGGGGTCAACCACGCTACCGGTGAAGGCATCTTTGCCGGCAACCATCATATTGTATTCCTCATTGCTGTCAGGTAAGCGCATGTAACGATACGAACCAACATGGCCGTAATTATTTTCAATATTTTTCCATCCGTTGGCAAATAAGGAACAGTCGTTATTGAGGCAAATAAATAGATACTCCGAGCCCCAGCCCAAACCGTCTCCAACATGAACCGGAGGTGAGTGACATAGGCTTAACTGAGTATTACAATGGGGGCAGAATAATTTTTGATTAAGAAAATCTAAGGAAGAATTAGACATAGCGGGGAAAGTCTCCATGAGAACAATGTGTTACATTGAAAAATATTTAAAACGGTTCGCTTTGAGGCGATTCGCTCTCTTTGTAAAAAGAAATTAAATAAAAAGGTAACCATTAACAGCTTTCGGGTCAACAGTTCTTAAGCCGGAAGTTTCTCGAAATTTTTTTAGAATTCGTTATTATGTAGGATATGATAAAGCAATGGTTCGTCTAAGTGGTATAAATAAATTTATGTAGGTAGTGTTGATATTCATCCTGTCTTGGGTATCTAGTAGTTTGTGCCATTATGGGTTAAATAGTACTACCCAGGACTTCATCCACAGCTTTTGCCTGAGACATTCTTGCTTCTAAAAAATCTTTTGTCAGATGACGACTGTTGTCGTCAATAAGTGCACATAAGTCACTTATCATTCCTTGGTCTGCCATGGAAACTACTTTTTTAATATTATTAAGAAAATCGTGGACGAGTTTTCTTCCTTCTCCGCTAATAGACATTATTTCGGCATAGGTTCTGGGGTTTTGCGAATGGACCCTGGACATTGCTAAGATAGGATATAGGGAGGTGAGGGTTGAGTGACTGGTAATGTCTTGTTTAGTGATATTATTTTGTTTTAAAGTCATGGCTAAGGCTACTGACATGACGGTGGGAAGTTTTTGGCCCATGCCCATGAGTAAATCATGCTTTGAAGCGGAATCATGATATATGTTGGCTCCATGTTCGTAGAGAAATGCTTCTATTTCACTGCAGTATTTTCCGCTACGGGGGGTGCGGACAATTATGGCGTTCTTGTCCTTCATTGTTGCAGCCTGCGGTCCCCAAAGGTTATGGACCAACATTACTTCAACCCCTTCGACGGTTGATTCAAGTGCGGTAACAAGGGTGGTTTCCGATTCGCCGGCCAGCAAAATCAAGCCTTGTCCTGCTTTGAGTAAAGGGCCATATTGTTGGATTGTGGCACGGGTGGCGCTGATGGGAACACAGATCATCACCACGTCTACCTCGGCAATCAAATCTTCTGGGCGTAATTCCGTGTTTCGACCACATAGAGAAACCTTGTAGCCATCTCCCACCAACCGATCGGCAAACCAACTACTCATAGCCCCGGTGCCAATAAAGCCGATGGAACGAATATGACGGGCTCTCATATCAATACGGGGGAAGCTGCCTATGACTTGTATCCCTCTGGTTTGGCGGATGATATTTTCTTCAATTTGAGTAATTACTTCTTTGAGTGCAGGATCTTCCACATGACCCTCAGCCTCTATGTAAACACTTAACTTCTGAGTTTTTATGTCGTTTTCCGCTCTCATATCTAGAAAGTTTATACCCCGACGGGAAAATTCGCTTAGGATATCAACCAAGAGGCCGACGCGATCGTCTAGAGGTCGGGTCATGAGTACGGTGGCGTAATAGCTTGTTTTTTGGGTAATTGTCTTCCAAGAACAGCAAAGCGGGTTCGGTTATAGGGTGCTACTTCCCGCTCAATTATATGCATGGACCTGGCCAGTAACATTTCTTCGCTATCAATGACTCCACGGTCAAATTGTTCCGATTCTTTAGCCTCATTAATGGCGAGATCAATGTCATAGACACTGAGCAATCCCCGGTCAGAGTAATGTTCGCTAAGGTATTCCTCACATTGTTTAAATACCGTGCGTTTGGCCATTAGAAACTTCAGATCGCCAGGGGTGATGTCTGGATTGAAAACACCAAGGGAGAGATTGGATGGTAAGACGATGTTGTCAATCCAGTAGAAACTTTGAAGTGAGTCCAAATGATGAAAATATTCTTTGTTTTCACCTTCACGGGTGTTGTAAACTGGGAGTATTGCTAAGTCGGCTTCCCCATTTTCAAAGGCTTCCAGGAGGGCGCTGGTGCTTGGGTAAAGTAGAATATGGGCTTCAGGAGCGTAGCGGGAAGCCGCTAGCCAGGCATGTGACTTTTCCGGCCCGAGAGTTGCAATGATTTTCATGGTAGTTTGTAATGTTGCTGTAAGCGACTTTGTTTAGGCAAAGAGCGGTATTGATATTTAGTAAACGTTCACCAGTACTACATCTGCTTGCACACATACGGAGCACTGGCAGACGCTTACAAGATTGATGTTACGGTTTTTTTTTCAACTCCGTGAACGGTTACGATATTTAACAATCACTGTGACCGCATGAAAAGATAGAATACATTAAGCAATTATTAAACTAAAAAATGGTCTCGTGCCACATATGGTTTGTATCCTGGGCGCGATTAATGATGATATTGAGTCAGTGAGTATTTGCCTCAGGTAGTGTGGACATATAAATGGTTGATATTTAGCATATCTTTACATCGATAACAGGTAGAAGTAAAAATATTTAAAAACGTAACTATGCATATTTTTTCACCAATTCAGGAGTATATTTCTGCCCTGAAAGGTTCTCCGCGCTTTGGTTCTCTGGTTGCGGCCCATAAAAATTTTGCTTCCCAGTCGGGTATCAGTAAAGGTATCCCAGAAGATGTACCGCAGGAAATAATCGATTTAATCAATCGTTATGGTATTAAAAATCTATATGAACATCAGGCTCGTGCTGTTGAGCTGATCATGAAGGGGAATAATGTCTTGGTTGCCACCCCCACGGCCAGTGGCAAGAGTCTTATCTATAATATTCCGGTTTTTAGTTCCTTTTTTCGAGACCCGGCGAAACGGGCACTATATATATTTCCCCTTAAGGCTCTTTCCCAAGATCAACTTCGGGTTATAGATAAAATGGCATCCTTGCTGCCGCCTGATTTTAATTTCCCTGCCTCCATGCCAGGTGCCATTTATGATGGCGATACGTCAAGCCATTTTCGCCGTAAAATACGAAGTAATCCTCCTAATATATTGATTACCACTCCTGATATGCTCAACCCCTCAATGTTGGCGCATCATGATAAATGGAGTCATTTTTTTCGTTCCCTCTCCCATGTCATCATAGATGAGGTTCACACTTATCGGGGTGTGTTTGGCTCGCACACAGCCTGGATAATACGTCGTTTGAAACGTATTTGTCACCTTTATGGCAGCAAACCGGTATTCGTTCTTTCATCGGCAACTATTGGTAATCCATTAGAACTTGGAACATCATTGATTGATGAGCCACTTGAATTGATAACCCGTTCCGGAGCTCCGAAGTCAGCTCGTAATATTATGCTGCTCAACCCCCTGGATTCATCTCCGAACAGTTGTGCAACTTTGCTGCTCGATGCTGCTCTTAGAAGGAATTTACGAACTATTGTTTTCACCGGCTCGCGTAAAATGACTGAGCTCATAACCATGAATATCAGACGAAGATTGCCAAGTCTGCAGAGCAAAGTGAGTTCTTATCGCTCTGGCTTTCTACCGGAAGATCGGCGGCAAATTGAAGCAGATCTGGCAACGGGACAATTATTGGGTGTTATTTCCACCTCTGCTTTGGAGCTCGGGGTGGATATCGGTAATTTGGATATATGTATTTTGGTAGGGTATCCCGGTTCAATGATGGCTACCCTTCAAAGGGCGGGACGTGTTGGACGAGGTGATAACGAATCCTTAACTATACTTATTGCACAACAGGATGCTCTAGATCAATATTTTATGCGTAATCCGCAAGATTTTTTCCAGCGTGAAGTGGAACCAGTGGTTTTGGACCCTTATAACGAAAATATCGCAGCAGCTCATCTCGTATGTGCGGCGGCTGAGATACCGCTACATCGTGATGAGCCCATTTTGCGCACTGGAAACTATGATGATCTTTTAGTTAACTTGACAGCAAATGGTAAACTGTTACTTTCTCATGATGAACTTACTTGGTATTCCACTAGAAAATTTCCCCAACGTACAATTAATTTACGGGGGGGCAATTCGAAATATGCCATTCGGGACAAGAAAACCCGTTCTCTTTTAGAGGAAGTTGATGGGGTAAGGATATTTAAAGAATGTCATCCCGGTGCGGTCTATTATCATAAAGCGGCTACTTGGCAGGTGGAGCTTCTTGATACCGATGTTCGTGAGGTGTTGGTCTCAGCCAAAAAACTTCCCTATTTCACTCGCCCAATAACCGAAAAAACTACCGAGATTTTAGAAGTTACAGATAGTACGATGTGTCGAGGGACGACTGTTGGCTTTGGTAAGCTTCGGGTGACTGAAGTCGTAACAGGATTTCGCAAGTATCGAAACGGCTCACAAAAGGTTCTTGATTCCATATCGTTAAACTTGCCCCCTCAGATATTTGAGACCAAAGGTTTTTGGCTGGAACTTCCCCCAGAACTACAAATGGAGGCTGAAAAAAAACAATTTCATTTTATGGGAGGAATCCACGCAATGGAACATGCGATCATCGCTATGCTCCCGCTCCATGTTCTTTGTGATAGAAATGATATTGGCGGGATCGCACATCCTTGGCATCCCCAGACGCAAACCGCCACAGTGTTCGTCTATGATGGGTATAGCGGAGGTATTGGTTTATGTAAAAAAGCATTTACTTTTATAGCTAAGTTGTTGCGGGAAACTCTAATCGTGGTTCGCGGCTGCGAATGTGAACGAGGTTGTCCATCCTGTGTGCATTCACCGAAATGTGGATCTGGGAACAGGCCTATAGATAAAAACGCAGCTATTGAGCTGCTGCAAAATATTATTAACGGGCAGCTTGTTGTTAAAAAAAGGGGAGAGGTAAAATTACAGAAAACGGCTTTGCCAACGACTATTGGTTCACATAGTAAGACTAAAGATAAAGCTATTTTTGAGCTACCTGTAAAATATGGCGTGTTAGATTTAGAGACCCAATTATCAGCTCAAGAGGTTGGCGGTTGGCATCGAGCGGACAAAATGAAAATTAGTGTGGCGGTACTCTATGATAACGAAAAGAAAGCATACATTAATTATGGAGAAAGGGATGTTCCCTCATTGGTTCAGCGACTTGGAGAGTTAGATTTAGTGGTTGGATTTAATAATAAACGATTTGATAATTTAGTTCTTTCAGCCTATACGGATCGGGATCTTAACTTATTGCCGAATCTAGATTTATTAGAAGAGGTCT
>JAOTSI010000287.1 GCA_029865005.1 Desulfobulbaceae bacterium | reverse complement strand
CTTGGCGAGCATGCAACACTAAATAACAAAATTGTTACCAAAGCAATACCAACTCTTACAGCATACAACATGAAACTCCTCCTTCACATAATAAGGAACGGCAGCGGTATTTCTCCATCACAAAACAATAAACGGTATGCTCTGGGCCGCAATATTTTTTAATATAAAATTATAGCTTATGATTTCTAAAATAGCATGCATTAACATCAACACCTCGTCAATATCACAAACAAACCCTGTGATTACAATGATATACTACCTGTCAGCATATTTAATCAGCTAGTTACTAACCATGTGACCAGATATCCAATAAAGGTTACCAACAAGAAGTTATCCATAGAAACAAGAAAGCAATGGTCACCCACTACTAAAGTTTACGCACGATATATAGTATTCTCAATGAACTCGTTACAAATTAGCAATAATCCAGCGAGCCGCCTCACGCAAATCCTCACCGACAAAGGTTGGTTGAATTTCCTGACGTGGCCCGATATATTCTAAATCACCGCGACCATATCCGGTTAAAACCAGAATAGGAACTGCCCCCACACCAACTGCACATTTAAGGTCGGACCAGCGATCACCCACCACAAATGATTTTTTTAAATCAAGACCCATATCCAATGCCGCTTTCTCAAGCAATCCAGTTTTAGGTTTACGGCAATTACATGCGACTCTATACTGCTCCTCTTTAGCTTCCGGGTGATGTGGACAAATGTAAATACCATCTACAAAAGCACCCTCCTGAGCAAGCAACTTTTCCATCTTAACATTCACTTCATCCAGTAAACTCTTAGGAAAATAGCCGCGAGCTAGACCTGATTGATTAGTAACCACAACAACAGGAATAGATTTCTCATTTAATGACCTAATCGCCTCAGCCACCCCTTCAAGAAGGTGAAATCGATTAATATGGTTAACATACCCCATTTGTTCATTAATAGTGCCATCTCTATCCAAAAAAACTGCTGGTTTCAAAATACTACTTTCTTGATTTATCATAAATAAAAAAAAGAAGCCTATTGGCTTCCCTAAAAAAAATTAGCCAACCGCTCTATTGCACATAATGTCAATAGAGCGGTTGGGGTAATAAAAATCGCTTAAGCTTCTTGATGTTGTTGCTCTAGCAACTCTGCCAGACCTTTTCTAGCAAACTCTATATCTGGATCCAAAGTTAACGCTACTTTATAATTAGTTATCGCTTCTTCAGTCCGCTCAAGTTTCTCAAGATTGAGAGCTAAGTTTGCATAATCAATAGCGGATACGGGGTTGAGATTCGTTGCTCTTTTAAAATGATCAATAGCTTTATCATAGGCACCCTTTTTAAAATGGCATACTCCTAAAATATTATGAATATCAGGACGCTCATCATCAAACTCACGTCCTTTCTCCAAAGCTGCAATGGCGTCATCGTAACGTTCCATATCCCTATAACAACATGCCTGGTAAGAATATACATAGGGAAGATCTTCTTCTTTTGGTGAAAGGGTCAAAGCCCGCTCAAACAATAAGGCAGCATCCTCCACCGAACCTTGATCATAAAGATTACGTCCACGATAAAAATCAAGATAGTAAGCCTGGGGCATAACCTTCTGCATTTTTATCAATTTCTCTTCCAACTCTTGGGAATCCAAAAGATCAGCGCCGAGCTTAGCAGCGAACAAAGGAGCATCACCGCCTGCTGCTCTTTCACGAAACTGAGCCCCTGGAATAATCGTATAGATAGCAGGAACTTTAAGATCGTCATGGATAGTATTAACCAAAAAAACTTCCATATTAATCTTCTGGAGAACTTCCAACAAATTGGTTATTTCCTGCCCCATATCCTGATGTCCCACATCGGCCATATCATCAAGAGAAATCATACGTTCCGGTCGAACAACATAATCAACCTCCTCAAGGCTTAATGGCTTGGGAAGCCCGGATGCGACGTAATTGGATCCAGAATTAAAATCACCGGCTAGCTGTGCAACCTCGGTAAGTGCCCTAATAAGTGCCTTAGTGGGATCTGGTGTAGTCCCAGCTGTATAAACAAGTTCACTTTTTTGTGGAAAAGTGGAAGGATCATAGGCAAGTGCGCCTACAGTGGGAAACCCGGTATCAAGAGTGAAATCGTTTAGATAAACCTCAATACCGCACTTCTTAAACTTATCAAGCAGTTCTCTGGCCACCGGATCAGTCACGGAATTAGGATCAATACCAGGAGTTCTGATCCTATCACGGGTCACGACGGCACAGACATGTCGCTCAATAATTTCACTAACTCCTTGTAAGATGGCCTCCTCATAGGTGTTACCCGCCGAAGGACCATTAAACTCATTAATGGCAAAAAACCAGCTAAAGGGTACCAACACCTCTTCACCCTTTGCAAGGTTGGTTGCCCAAGTCCAGCGCATGGGTAAGCCTGTGAGGAATTCTTCCAATAATTCAGGAGAAGTGGTTTCGTCATTTACCGAGTGAAGGAGATAATCGATCCCAAGAACCGGATACCCCGCCTCTTTCATCTCCTTATAATCACCTACCACAAAATTATTTTTATTTTTAAGAAAACTAAAAAAACTAAACCGTTCCCCCAACTCCATACAAGCGCTAGCCCTTGATTGTTCAGGAGTAGAACCTTTTCCCATCTGCTTTTTAGTGCCGATGGTGTTATGTGCATCCTTACCACATACACTAAAATAAACGGGGATATCTAGGCGACCGTTATCTATTCTTTTTACTTCCTTAAGAATATCCAGATTCACCTCTTTGAGACGTTTCATGAAACGTTCAACCGTCTCCTCCGGGGTACAGACCTTATCCTGATCATAAGTATAATGTTTCAGACAACTATGGACTTCAATCGGTTTCTTTTGTAACATGATTCATTCTTATCTAGTAAAAGTTAATGATATTGGCGGCAAATTACTCAGAAAACCAAAGAGTTACAACTTAGGCTTAACCACCGGAGTACTAACCACTCTGTGGTATTACTCCATCCGAGTCATTTTTTCAATTTTTTTGACAAGCCGCTTATCTATGTAATTATTAATAGTTGATTAACATGAAAGCTAACTCCATATAAACTCACGAAAAGGAGCTAGTGATCTTTGCCAGTCTACCTTGCCATGCCCCACTGTACGCCTGCAAAACCACGTGCCTAACGTCACCCTCACCCGGCATAAAGACGAGCTCCAAACAAACAGATGGGGACAGGGCACCCAGCCTCTCCGGCCATTCAACCACACTTAATCCGTTACTCGGCAAATAATCGAGTAATCCTGCTCCTTCCACATCCTCTTCGGTTTCCAACCTATAACAATCGATATGATACAGAGGTATACGTCCTGGATATTCATGCAATAAATTATAAGAAGGACTGGTAACATAATATTCTTCCGGTACTTCAAGTCCGCGAGCTATACCCTGAGTAAGAGTGGTTTTGCCTGCTCCCAATGGTCCAGATAACAATATAATATCTCCTTGCTGCGCAAATTCTCCCAATCGACGCCCAAATAATTCTGTATCACCCAACGTAACTAAAGTGATCGTTTTTTTTTCTTCTAATCCACTCATCATAAATCTAATTTTATCTATGGACCCAAACCCTGCATTAGACAAATAAAACAGTAAGTGATCACCGGCACCTCATCTTCATGCAGTTGCCTGTGATCACTTACAAAAAACAACTACAATAGCAAAAAGGTACCAATGGTTGCTTTTCCTGCGATATGTTTTTTAGTAACAGCCTATTTTATCTAAACAAAAGGGAGAGAAAATTGAATAATAGTGCCTTTACCCGGCGTGCTTACAATATCCAATTCGCCTCCCAACATATTTACCCTTTCCTCCATAGCACTTAAACCAATTCCTCGGCTTGTTGCTGGAAGGCTTAACGTTTGTTTAACATCAAAGCCCTTTCCATTATCTATCATACTAATAGAAACACTATTTTCTTTTTCCCGAATCCGCATCTCTATTTTGGTCGCCTCAGCATGACGATCAATATTATTAAGAGTTTCTTGAACAAGACGATATATAATTCGTTGAGAATTATCATCAAAAAGATGTGCTAAATGAACCTGTTCCATAACACAATCCACTTCATGATACTTCACAAAGGACGAAACTAAATGTTCAACGGCTGCGTCCAAACCCAAATCATCAATAATCACCGGACTAAGATCTTTTGATAATCGACGAACATTTTCTATTATTTCGTTAAGAAATCCTCTCAAAGCAGTAAGTTCAGACACTATCCCACTTCGTTCGACATTATTTATTAATTTATCCTCTACGAGCTTAATTTGCAGTTTCACTGCAGCCAAAGATTGGTTTAACTCGTCATGAAGCTCCATGGAAATTCGTTTTTGTTCATTTTCCTGGGATTCCAATAATGCTCCGGTTAGATGACGTAATCGATCCTCAGATAACAACAAACTTTTATTAGCCGCTTCCAGAAGTTTATTGTTCTCAAGCAATTCCTCACCTAACGAAGTGATCTCTTGTGACATTCTCCAGGTATTAGCCGCCTGATCTAAGATAAGGCGCAATTGTACTATATCCCAGGGTTTAAGAATGTATTGATAAATGTGCCCTTTATTTATCGAATCAATAACATCGGACACATCCATGTAGCCGGTAATTATTATCCGAATAGTCTCCGGGTTAAATTCGTAAATATGGGTTAACAGCTCAACCCCGGAAATACCAGGCATTCGTTGATCTGAAATAACCATGGCGATATCTGGTTCCCGATGAAAAATTTCACGAGCCTCTTCCCCACACAGCGCCGTAAAAAGTTGATACTCTTCACGGAAATAAACCGAAAAGCTCTCCACATTTATCTCATCATCATCAACAAAGAGGACTTTAAGCTTTTCCTTTGGGCTTGAAGAAGGTTTCAAATCCATACATCAACTCTCATATTCACATATTTTCCGGTTACTCTTTCCACATAAACCTCTATGCCAAATAGGCCATGTTTTCACTAATTAAGCAATCACAAACACCACAAAGTGATACCTTGTATTTTTAATTTTGAATATTCTCTCAATCCCACCAAGTCATTAGAAGCAAATACGGATTATAATAAAGTGGCAATTTCTCCGGTTGATGAAAGCGTGAGGAATAAGTCAAACGATGATATGGTAAATACCAGTTAGGCACAACATAATAACCATACCATAAAACCCGGTCTAAGGCCCGACAGGCAGCACTTAACCCTTCCATGGTATCCGCATAAATGATTTTTTCTACTAAAGCATCCACCACTGGATCATCAACACCGGCCAAATTACTAGAACCACTTGTAACGGCGGAAGAAGAATGCCAATAGGAACGCTGCTCGTTGCCCGGTGATTGAGCTTGACCAAAAACAGCTACTACCATATCAAAATCAAATTGTTTTATTCGATCAATGTACAGAGCCATATCCGCTCTTCGGCAACTGGCCTTCACCCCTAATTTCTTTAAATTCTTTACATAAGGTGCCATCACCCGTTCAAAAGAAGAACTATTTAATAGAATTTCAAAAGACAGCTCAACCCCTTCCTTATTTTTCAATACTCCATCACGAACAGACCATCCTGCTTGATTCAATAACTTTTTAGCAAGCCTTAAATTTCCTCTCAAAGATGCAGGTGAAACTGTGGATGGTGGAGTCAACGGCGTGCTAAACACTTCTACCGGCAGGACATCACGATATTTCTCTAGAATTTGTTTCTCTTCCCCAACCGGAAGACCTTTAGCTGCCAATTGGGAATTGGAAAAATAGCTGTTAGCTCGAGAATATTGATCAAAAAAAAGAGTTCTATTGGTCCATTCAAAATCAAAAGCTAACCCCAAAGCTCTACGTACTTTGGGATCTTTAAAAATATCGCGACGAGTATTAAACACAAAACCTTGCATACCTGCATTATTTTTATGACCAAAAGTTTTTTTGACCAATGCCCCTTGATCATACCCTGGTCCAACGAGGTCACGTCGCCATTGCTTAGCA
>JAOTSI010000286.1 GCA_029865005.1 Desulfobulbaceae bacterium | reverse complement strand
ACTCCCACCATTTCCCCAATATTGACTGCTAATTTTTCTCGTTTGGAGGGGATTACTCCAGGAGTCATAGGAACCCGGATCCCGAATACCCGCCATGCCTTAAGGGGCCTGAATAGCATACGAATAGCAATCTTATTAGTCAAATACCCGATAAAGCCTCCGAGTAATGGGGGGGCTATGTAAGGGATAAGTTGTCGAATATCCATTTGCTCTCCAAATAATAGTCAAATATGGTACTATATTTTGAAACTGATAGGGCATCAATTTCGCCATGCGATTGTTAATTTGTTTAGTTAATAAAAAAACGTAATAGCTCACCGGTATATATTAAGCATATTCCAACTCAACAATAACCATTCAGCAAAATCAAGGATACATGAAAGTCAGGTGAATCGTGCCCAGCTGTAGCACCAAAGAACAGTTACAAAAACCAATCGGCCTCTTTTATACTGCAAAGATGAAAAAAAAACAGCCCAGAGTGATGATATCTTCGATAGATAATCGACATATCATATATTGCGAAAAGTGTTCTTTTCTACAACACAACCTAATTGTAACTATTAGAAACTCGAAATTAAATTATTAAATCTTAATAATTGTGGATTTCCCTTATACTATCACATTCTAATAAGATGATTTATTTTCGCATAGCCATATGAATACTCATAACCATATTTATTTATAAAACTTACATCTCGAAACCATGAAATCAAAAAAACTGCAATCACAGATAGTTAGCCAATATGTTAATCATTATTTTTTCCTCATAAAGCTAAGGTGAGGCCAAAAAACCATAAATCAACGAACTCATTCATTTGCCCACTTGCATCTATTCACGACACTGCTTATTGTTTATTTTTCGTAAACGTTCAGCAGTAACCCTATATGTAATCAGTTCAATTCAGATAGATTTATGGTAACCGTTCACCGAGTTGTAAATAAAAGTTCTATAACATCGAGCTGGTAAACGTTTACTAGTGCTGCGCATGTGTACAAGCAAACCGGTGAGCTATAGTTAATCCTATTTGAATGCGGTTTGATCGCGCGCAAGCGTAGTACTGGTGAACGCCTACGATTTATGATTGCCTACCTTCCTGCTCACAGGTATCTAAGGGCCACGGAAAATAATAAATGTCCCAAAAATTAGGCAGGGTTGTTATTCGCCCCCCTTTACCAAGGCGATAAACATTTAGCATCATAACACATCTGTTTTTTTAACAAAGAAGACGGATAAAAAAACAAGCAGGTAAGCGCAGACTCCGAGATGGGATAATTTATTTTTTCCAAAGCCCTAAGATAGCGCTGAACTTAATAACTCTGGGGATAAAGTATTTTATTTACAATATTCTGATGACAAAACACAACCATTTAATATAAAACAACCTTGTTATATATTTCACATTGGAGTCGTACAAATGACAAAAGTAATCGCCATGGCTGGCAAGGGTGGTACGGGCAAGACCACCACCTCAGCACTTCTACTAAAATATCTATTGCATAAAAAGATGTCTCCCGTATTGGCAGTTGACGCCGATGCCAATGCAAATCTCAATGAACTTCTTGGCCTTCAAGTAAATATGACTCTGGGACAAATCAGAAAGGATATTAAAAGCGATATCCCATCTGGTATGACCAGAGATCAGTTCATGGAAATGAAGATTCATCAAGCAGTCGTTGAGGAATCAGGCTATGACCTCATGGTGATGGGGCAACCTGATGGACCTGGGTGTTACTGCGCTGCTAATCAATACTTAGCCATGACCATGGATAAACTCGCTGCAAATTACGAGTATATTATTGTCGACAATGAAGCAGGAATGGAACATTTGAGTCGCATGAACCTGCACGAAATAGACTACCTACTTATCGTCTCTGATCCTTCAGCTCGTGGAATTCTTACAGCCAAACGTATCGCTGAAATAAGCGGCCCTTTACAATTAGATGTTAAAGAACAGTACCTCCTTGTAAACCGAGCGCCGGACCCGGTAAGTCCTGCTCTGCAGGCTAAAATCGATGAAGCGGTTAACGAGACCGGGCTTCCACTTGGCGGAATATTCTCGGCAAGTGAAGATCTGGTCGACCAAGAACTCTCTGGAACATCATACCTACAGCTATCTGAAGACACACCCATTATCAAGCAAGCTTTTGCCGTTTTTAATAAGATTTTTGGTTAAGCACTATATGATTTCCTTCAGAAAAAAAGTAATAGATACATCCGACGTGATGGTTGATATCATAAAAGTTACTAAATCCTATCCTCCTAATGTACATGCATTAATCGACGTATCACTCAATGTAAACAAAGGGGAGATTATTTTTCTCACCGGAATGAGCGGGGCGGGCAAAACCACTCTGTTACGTTTGCTAAGCCGTATCGAAAGACAAACCAAAGGACTTGTCGAAGTGGGGGGCTATGACCTGAGTAAGCTATCCAGGTCAAAGATGCAGAAATTACGAAGAAAAATAGGAACCGCCTACCAGGATTTCAAACTGTTGCCCGAGCGAACCGTGGCTCAAAACATTGCCATTACCATGGAGGTCGCATACAAAAGGCCTATCCTCATACGCAAAAGGATTAAAAAGCTCCTTGATCAGTTGGGACTCCAGGACAAATACAACACTCCGGCGTCGGAACTCTCACGCGGTGAACAACAGCGGGTGACCATCGCCAGAGCTGTTGCAAATGAACCAGATCTCATCCTTGCCGATGAGCCCACTGGTAACCTGGATCATGAAACCACCGGACGGGTAATGGAGCTTTTCAAGGAGTGCAATAAAAAAGGAGCGACCTTGATTATCGCCACCCATGATGAGTCCATATACAGTAATACGAACCACCGAGTCATGGAATTGTATCAAGGCAAGCAGATGTTTTTCGACTCCCAATCAAAGAAAAGACAACTACCATCCTTTGTAGATGAACTCTCTTTTGGCGATTTATAAAGGATAAGTAATGAATTTTCTATTCGCCGTTTTTCAGCAAACTACCAGGAATCTCTTTCAGACATGGGGTTCTCAGGTTTTCACCCTCTTGACTATTACTCTCTCCGTACTCATTTTTTCATTTTTCTATCTAGTTTACTCTAACATGCTTAACGTTGGCAAGCAGTTAGGAGATGACCTACGCTTAGTTGTATATTTAGATGAAGAGCCCGGCCCTGAACTTCAAGAAGAATATCGTTATAAAATTCTCAAATTCGACAGAGTTGATAGAATAGAGTTTATTTCTTCCAAAGATGCCTATCAACGATTTTCCACACAATTAGGGGAAGATAAAGATGTCCTTGCCGATATGCCGGACACTTTCTTGCCGCCCTCCATTGAAGTATATCCGGTACGATCCTTAGATACCCTTTCAAGGATTAAACGTTTCTCTGATTATCTCATGACCTTACCTGGGGTCTTGAAAGTACAGTACGGCAGAGAATGGGTTGAGAGATTTTATACTTTTATTCAATTGCTTCGTATTGTCGTTATTCTTTCTGGGACCTTGCTAGTTCTAACCACCACATTAATGGTGGCTCATACCATAAGATTATCCCTGCTCAGTCGTCAAGATGAGCTAGAGTTACTTAGATTGGTTGGTGCTTCAAGTCATTATATGCGGACTCCATTTTTCCTTGAAGGTGCCATGCATGGGTTTTTCGGCTCAACAGGCGGACTTTTTGCCCTTTATGTGCTTTATAATTGGATTCAACTTCATTTTACTGGCTCCACCGTACTTCCCATTTTTAGTTTTACCTTTTTTCCGCCAGTAATCTTGATGATTATCATTTCATTTTCCGTTTTACTTTGTGCAAGCGGTAGTTTTATTTCCACAAATAAGTTTATTCGGCTATGAGGTTAATATTGCAACCTTATACCTTTTTACGGTTTATCATTATACTGCTGGCAATATGCTTTTATCCAGTGCTTCCCCAACCGGCATTGGGTGAAAATTTGGACAAACCAATTACTACTTTCAAAATTAATATTGGAAAGCTGCGTGAAGAAATTAAAACTCACCTTGAAAAGATTAAAGAGAGCGGTAAACTGGAAACGGATGTTTTAGATGAGTTACACCAATTAGATGAACGTATCAGTCTGCAAAATCATAAACTTGAAACCCTAAAAGAACGGCTGCAAACCCAGCAACATTTACTTCAGCTGAAAACTAAGGACATGGAACAGGCACGGCTGGTAAAGGAGAATGTTCGAAAACATCTACAGAAACGACTCCGCTCATTTTACTTAATGGGTAAAACCGGGCTCCTCAACGTTGCCTTTTCCACAGAGAATCTACCGGACCTGATGGTTTTTAACGATTCTTTTCTACGTCTGCTCAGCTATGACCATTCGGTCATAAATATGTATCGTAACACTTTAACCAAACTGGACAATTCAAAATACACCCTGGAACTTGAAGAGGATTTGCTCCACAATTTTATTGAGCAGAGTGAGGTTGAAGAACAAACTCTTAGCTTCATCAAAAATGAAAAGCTAGAGTTACTGAGTAAGATTAAAAAACAAAAAAGCCTTTATGAGCAAGCTGTTAAGGAAATGCGCAAAGCAGAGAGTGAGCTAGCTTCTATTTTGGTATCATTGAAGAAAGAAAAGCATGAAATAGATAAAGGCTTCATGCTTTCCAAATCCACCTTACCCTCACCAGTGCAAGGTCATTTACTCAGAGAATTTAACGAAGCTCCTGAACAAGAGAATATGCTAAGTACATCCAATCACGGGATCAGCATTGAGACCGAGGAGGGAGCCCGAGTAAACGCTATCTATAACGGCACGGTTATCTTTGCTGGTTATATGCGTGGCTACGGAAACACTATTATCATTGATCATGGGTTACAATACTTTACCGTTACCGCCAGACTTGAGGAAATAGATAAATCTGAAGGCGATGCGGTAAAAGGGGGTGAACAGATTGGATCATCTGGAGGCCTCACCTCTATCTTTGAAAAAGGCCTATATTTTGAAGTTCGCCATGGAGCCGAAGCACAGGATCCCCTGGAATGGCTGACCCCTAATTGCTACGAAAGAAAACCAGTTACGGAAGATAAAAGTTGATCCCTCATTCTTTTTAAATAATACGGCACATAATATAATTAATTGCCTTGATACACATAGCGACACAACTTTCGGAATCAGAAAAAAATTTCCAATCTAGGATTCTGCCGCTTTCAAAGAATGTACATTTTCCTGGTTATGGGTCATATCAGTAAGCTGTCATAATGAAATTTTACAGAAAATATGATATATTTTGGTATATGATACCAGAGGTTATAACTAGCTGATTTAATACACTGCAAAATAGTCACAGGAGCCTCATATTATGCAGTTGTCACTACTCGCCATAGTTTCCTTCTTCTATACAGGGAGAGGCAACCCATGATAATGAACGCTCATAACCACTTAAACATTATTTTTAAATGATCTTTTCATCATCAAAAAATAATCATTCATCTATTTTTTTGTAACGTATTATAATTTTACAATGACTAACTTTTATCTTCCTATAAACTTTAACATTTCCTTTTAATAGAATAATCGTACCATCTCAATGATGCGTTAATACCTTAAGTACCAAAAACAACCTTAACAAATTATCAATACTAATACATTTAACAACTGTCACTACGGATTTATCCAATGAGAAATATACTAAGTTTTTTAATTATAATAATTTTGAGCTGTTCATCGTCAGCTTTAGGAGAGGAAGATCTTCAAAAACGTGAAATTTATAAAAATCTAGAGGCATTTTCTAATGTCCTCGCCTTAATGGAAGAATACTACGTCGAGGAAATTGATACCAAAGAGGTCATCAACGGCGCCATAAACGGCATGTTGACTGCTCTTGACCCTCACTCCTCCTACATGCAACCAGATGATTATAAGGAACTTCAAAATGAGACTAAAGGTGCTTTTACTGGCATAGGGATTGAAATAGCTGTTCGTAACGATATCCTCACCGTTGTAGCACCAATTGAAGGGACACCTGCCCATGCGGCTGGTATTTTGGCAGGGG
>JAOTSI010000353.1 GCA_029865005.1 Desulfobulbaceae bacterium | reverse complement strand
CATCGTCGATACACACGTTATATAAATTTTCAGAAAGGCTGGAAGGGGCATTTATGGCAAGGTAGGTTTTCTTCTTGTTCCATGGATGAAATGTTCCTATTTGCTGTCGCTCGTTATATTGCCTTGAATCCTGCTAAGGCTAATTTGGTGAAGAGGCCGGAGCTATATGCATGGAGCAGCACAAAAGCTCACTTGCAAGGCGAAGATGATATTTTGGTTAAAGTAGAGCCATTGGCCGAGCTTATTGGCAATTGGCGAGAATTGTTGGCATCGGATTTGACGGATAAAGAGTATGAAACCATTCGACGCCATGAAAGGACAGGACGCCCCATGGGTGATGTATCGTTTTTAGGTATGCTTGAGAAACTGACTGGCCGGTCTTTTCAGAGGCAAAAGCCTGGCCCGAAAAAGAAGAATTAGGTAAGGTGTCCCCGGAATTTGTTCTCCCCTCAAGGGGAGAAGGGGCGAACTAGCCAATCAGTGGATTAACAGCAGTTTGGAGTCAGAAACTTTCGCCGAGCTGTACTGGAGACGCTCCTACAGTTTGATGTCATCCGCAGATTATTTGCTAACAACTTATCGTAATGCACATTGTTCCAGGACATGTTTCCTTCCCGTTCCCCAGCCGATATCCCGAATTCTATCGACTATGATTTGGCGATATTTGTTATTCTCCTTGGGATACAGCTCTTTGACCATATGTCCGTGGCTACCTGCGGTACGGTGATATTGAGTATAAACCTCACAGTGTGAGCAGCTGGAATATTTTTCCGCAAGCGAGCATTGCACTTTATTGCCGCAGAGGGTTCCGACAATCGCCCAGCAGCTATGGCCCATGTTTTCTTTAGAGGCCACACATTCTCCGAGCTCATTGACTTTGGCCCCCGAAGCATGCCGTTCGCATTCATGAATCTCCCAACAGTTTTTTAGAGATAATTTTGAAATTTTGCTCATTGTCCGCTCTCCGTCCTTGTAAGATTAAAAAAGGAAAATTCCTTATTAGTATTACCTTATCAATCGGTTACATTTAAAGGTGGGCTCTCGTAGTTAAGTAATCAATTGATTCACATCGATCATCTGATAAAAGATATGCAAAAACCATTCCCAAATTATTGATTGGGACAAATCAAATTACTAAAAAGTCATTCCCACACTGAAATGAACTGCATACTGCGCTTCATCACGCTCTTTATCAGGATCGGGGTTTAGTCCGATATCTAAGCTGGCCGGGCCCACCGGGGTGAGGTATTGAATCCCAATTCCCATGGCGGAGCGAAAATCCTTGAAATATTCTTCCCAGGTGGCGGCGATAAGAGAGGTATTACCGGAGAGAGGCGATTCGGAATCCTCCTTGCTACTTTGATTGGGGGCGATATTGCAGTGATTCAGGAGACACCATACCTAATTATTAACATTCTGCTCGTTGAATGTGTTACGGATAAACATTATGGCATGGTTGGCAAGGGAATTGGCCCGAATATATCACATCAACATAACTCAGCGTGGTTATGTCGTCAGGAGACCTTTTGGACCGATGCTGATTATCGTGAATATCTTTATTTGATGGCTGAGTGGTATAACTGTTGCGGGACTCAAATTTGATTTTATAGTTTATGACAAGTATGCATAATTTAGTTTTTTCCATTTATCAGGTTTTGGAGTGTATCAATCCAAGCGCTTAATCCCGTGCCTTTGGGAGCAGCGAGTTCCAGGATTTGTAATTCGGGGTTAAGCTGCAATGCTTCTTTGCGCGCTTCTTCCATGGAGAAATCAAAATAGGGGAGAAGATCGGTTTTGGTGATGGCGTAAAGATCGGATGTTTTGAATGCACCGGGATATTTGGCAGGTTTGTCAGAGCCTTCTGGTACCGAGAGCAGCACCATGCGTAAATCCTCGCCAAGGTAGAACGAGGCTGGACAGACCAAATTTCCCACATTTTCGATAAAAATAATATCAAATTTATTACCTTGGGCCATTAGTTTGTGCATACCGGTATGAATTAGGCCTGCATCCAGATGGCAGGCCCCGCCGGTAGTGATTTGCACCGCAGGAACTCCTTTGGCCCGAATTCGATCAGCATCCCGTTCGGTTTCAATGTCCCCTTCAATAACCCCTATAGATAATGTACCTGCAAGATGGTCGATGGTTTGTTCCAGGAGGGTGGTTTTTCCCGCCCCGGGGCTTGAAATCATATTGATTACCACCGCACCGGCAGCTGCAAAGAGTTTTTTGTTGGCCAGGGCTTTTTCATTATTGGCGGCAAAAAGGCTTTCGTGGACTTCAATGATTTTCTTCTCCGAATCACTTTTTGTCGTTTCTGTACAATGACAACTGTCACACATTATATTACTCCATTTCCACTTGAGCCAGGATGAGATCATTGCCAGCCGTTGGCTGAAGCACTAGCTTAGCTGAACGGCATATTTCGTTTTCCTTACTTAATACATCAAACCCGAATTGAAAGGAATCGGCAACAATATTAGATGATTCACCTAGCTGGACCTCCACCCGAATGATTTTGCGGGCCTGGTGTTGGGCGGCAAGTTCAAGTAGTTGGCCGAGCAGGTTTTGGGCCAGACTGAATTCATGCATGGTTGGTATTGTGAGCTTTTGGTTGGGCCAAATAGCCTAGCTGGGAGAGTTTATCGAGCACCATAGCGCTCATCAGCGGTAATTTGGAAAGTAAAAGAGAAGATAACTCTACGCCACTGGATATTTCAAGGGGGATAATAGTAAAGTAATCCACCTGATCCGGAGAGGTACCGCGTAGTCTGCAAAGATCCATGGTTTCAAGGAGACCAACTTGGTGAGGCGATAACCGTGAACCGCAATCAGCACCTCGTACCTGTTGAGCCGTGAACTGATGGATAGTACCGGCTTTACCCACCACGGCTGTAGTGTCAATAACCAGAACATGGTGATGCTCTTCTAGGAATGGGGTGAGCATGATGGCACCGGTGCCACCATCGAGAAGATGTACTGATTCGGGAAATGAAAAATTGTCTTCAAGGTATTTAATGAAATGGACTCCAAATCCTTCATCACGCAAGAGTAGATTGCCGATACCGAGGATGCCGATGCTGTGATGTTTCATAGTTGAATCTATTGGTTTATGAAACTAAGGCTTTTCTTTTTTCGGAAAGAATTTAAACCCGTTGATAATTGAGGATGTAATGCTGTTTGTTCCCTTTAGATCATTCCAAATAACTATATAGATGTGGGCAATGGTGAACATAAGAAAAAGGTAGGTGGAAAAATAGTGCACCAGGCGTGCGTACTGCTGGGTGCAAAAGAATGCTGCGCCAATTTTTTGCCAAAGAGGTGATTCCGGATAGAGTAGGTAGAGTCCGGAGATGATTTGGATGAAGGATAGAAAAAAAATGAAGCAGAAAAAAAGGCCGGCATAGCAGTTGTGACCTAGTTTTTCTTCGTGTTCTTCACTTAGGTAGAGGTAATGGACAATGGTTTTGGGAATGGATTTAATATTACGGAGTGAGATTGGAAAAAAATCGGTAAATCGTTCCTGTTTGTTTCCGAAGAACAGTAAGTAGTAGCGAAGTAAGGTGCTTGCTATAAAGTAGTAGCCGAGCTGAAAATGGATATCGCGCATGGTGGCCATGGGGAAGCGATTGGTCCCCTCCAGCATGGTATTGGTCCACGGCCAGTGAATATATAACCCAGTAACAACTAATCCTGCGAAGGAGAGGGCAAAAACCCAATGAAAAATTCGCAAGGGGATGGTCCATACGTAATGCCGTTCATACTCCATGGATTATTCCTCCGCCGCTTATAAGACTTTAATGGTCGAAAGTGGGGTTCCGTTAGGGTCGAGCATATGGACTGCGCAGGCTATGCAAGGATCGAAGGAGTGGATGGTGCGCAGTACTTCCAAAGGCTGTTCTGGATCGGCCACCGGGTTGCCCAGTAGTGAGGCCTCATAGGGGCCTGGTTTGTCGTGTTGGTCACGGGGTCCGGCATTCCAGGTGGAAGGCACCACGCATTGATAGTTATGAATTTTGCCGTCCCGAATAACGATCCAGTGGGAAAGCGCACCCCTGGGGGCCTCATGGATGCCAAATCCTCGTTGCTCTCCCTTGGGAAAGGTGGGTTTGTTAAATATTGCCAAGTCGCCTCTTCCGATGTTGTCAATTAGCAGTTGCCAGTGTTTAAGGGCTAAATCAGCTAGCACCGCAGTCCGCACGGCCCTGGCCACGTGACGGCCAAGGGTCGAATGGAGATTGCCTGGGCTTACATCAACTTTGGCGATGGAAGAGACTTGGGCGAGCATTAAATCAGTATATTTCTTGGTGGGTTCATGGCCCTGGGCATAGCCCAGCATAACTTGGGCCAAGGGGCCCACTTGCATGGGTTCGCCTTGGAAACGAGGAGCTTTGAGCCAGGAGTATTTGCCGTCGTCTTGAAAGTCTGAATAGGCCGGTACGGTTTCCTCGTCATAGGGATGTTTGGTCCAGTCACCCTCATACCAGGAGCGGGCGATACATTCTGAAACATTATCCTTGAAAAAAGGATCGTTGAAGCTGGTGAATGCTCTATTGGATGCCAAGTCGCCGTTCATGATTATCCCGCCTGGTAAATCAAAAGATTCACCCTGGGTGTCGAGTACCATGTCAGGCATGGCCATATAGTTGGTCACCCCTTTGCCGATTGCGAGCCAATCTTTGTAGAATGCGCCTACTGCTGCGACATCCGGAAGATAGACCTGATGGATGAAGTTGCGTACTTCACTAACTAGCTCCTTGACCCGGAAGAGCCGTTCCACATTGAGGGTGGTTGCGTTGTCCGGGTTGATGGCAGCGGTAACTCCGCCAACCGA
>JAOTSI010000285.1 GCA_029865005.1 Desulfobulbaceae bacterium | reverse complement strand
ACAGCTACGTTTAGTGATTTTAAAAGTCTTGGACACGCCAACCCCTAAATCCCGGCCACCAGAGTCATAACCTTCTCCTTCCAAACGGGCTGAAGCCTTACAATAACCATCACTAGTGGTCTCAACCGTCACATCAAGCCACACGATATAGGCTGCATCAGTACCGTATTTTTTATTCATCTCCATGCAAGATAAGCTTGAATCATCAAGACTTCTTTCCATTATGCGATTATATTCACGCTCTGCGGAATCATGGGCGAAGGGGTTTATTACCTCAAAATTATGACGAACTAACTGATTATTGATAAAACGCATCATTCGACGATAATGAGTTGTCGAATCACCGCCTTGATTTGTATCATTGCCTTGCTCGTTATAAAACGGCAAAACAACAATACGAATGGGATCAGTTGATGCCTTGGCTATTTGTATTTGTCCACCTAGCATAACCAGGCACAAACAGGTAATGGTGACTATTTTAAAGACCAAAGAATTCATTAGTCCTGTGTCTTTTGCAATTCTCATATTTTCCCCCTATTGATTATTAAGATCCTTCTTATTATTTAGCGCTGTTATATTTTTTTTATTCTTGCACCTGGTCACAGGGCTTGTAACTAACTAATTTCATAAGCCGCGAACTGGTAAGTGGTTACTCAAAGCCTTGCCCGGAACCCATCATCAAATGAGGCACGGTATCAACTCGATGATATGGACGAATTGTTCTCGGCTGTTGCTCTTCATATTCCCTCTCACTATATTTATAATTCGACTCATGGGTCAATTTAGAATAATGGAGATCCGCACCAACAGCATAAACAGGTTCAATCGACTTCAATGCTGCAAGATCCCGTTTATTTGACAAATAAAAATGTTCCTCGTAAATGGAATCCAAATCTTCAAGCTGGACCTCACGCATCAATTGGTGGAGTTCCCGCTCGATATGAAAAGCATCACCACCTCGGATGATGACTCGCCAAACCACCCGACTGGTCCGCACATTATTTGGCAAGACCAATTGTTCTACTTGCCGTACATTTAAAATACCTGGAACCTGACCCAAAAGATAATCGAATATCCGTATAACCTCATAATCGGCAACACCGTTCAGAGTGACCCGGACCTTGTTATTATGACCATAATGCTCCAACTCCACCTCATGCGCTATTGCAAAACCAGTACAAAAGAAAATCCCGATTACAACCAAAAGTGCCGATACACGACCTTTTAAACCATTATGGTAATTACACGCCTTCATAATAATACTCCTCTCTATGAGTTATTAGTGTGTCCTTACCTGGTATGTCGAACGATTAAACAAAATTTAAAAATTATTTTTTCTTTTTTCTTATTTTTCAATCCGAAAATGATTATTTCAAATGCACCAACACAAAATCTCCCGGCCCCTTAACCTGGGGCTCCTGCTTACGGTTATATTTACGCTGGGCCATATAGGGAACTTCTTCAGCCAAATATTGCTTCATCTCCGCAGTGGTCACCTTTTTATCCTTATTAAGATCCGCCTCGCCCCCTAATCCTTTTAGAAAAAAATAGGTAAACATTGAATGTTGTTTTGAATTATACCATGTACAAACTTGCCCCTGCCCTGCCCCGGCAAACACCACTGCGTCACCGGAGTCGCGCACCGGTCCGGCTGCTTTGAGCATGGCAGGACTTACATTTTTAAAAAGTGGTCCAGCAGCCGAATCCCCTGAAAAACAGGCATCCAGGACAACAGTAACGCTTTTAGCCGACAATCGACTGATATTTTTATAAAGTTGATCCAAGTCATAGCCATTATTGGCAATATAATCCACATCGGCATCCACCGGTACCAAATAGGCTGAGGTACCCTGAGCGCCGGGAGCACCATGTCCGACATAATAGACAAAAACATCGGATTTTCCTTGCCGAACATAATTGTGCAGCTGTCCATCCCGACCCGCTACTCCAAAAATATTATTTAACTTTCCAAGAGAGGCATCTATTTCCATAATAATATTATCAGCGGAATACCCCATTACCTTGAGAAGATATTCCCGCATTACCTTGGCATCACGTTCGGCAAAACTCACATCGCCAATACCCTGACCCTGTCGACTATAACGCTGATTACCGATAATAACTGCTATTGCGTCAGGTTTTTTTACGGCACCCCAAGGAATATTCGTTTCAATATCTATGGTTAAATCAGATTGTTTAACCTCCTTGCTAGGACCGGTTTTAAAATCCGACAGCATCAAATCACTTTCCCCGAAACTGCTTGGATACTTAGCAATTTTAGCAGGCTCTGGTAGAGCATTTGCGGCTGCCTCATTGATAAATGCATTAAACAGCTCATTGTAAACCCGGGCCGCTTCCATATCGTTGGGATGAGCATCACCATATCGTTTGGCTTCAGCAAGGGCCTGCTTACGTTGGCCCTTGGCAAACTTAGTGTACATCCGATCAAAGATCATGCGCTTGACATCTTTTTTCAGATCTAATAATTTATCACTTTGCCCAAAACGTCCAAGTCCCTTATCAATGGCCTCTATGGACTCTTCCAGTCGATCAACACCAGCCAAAGCCAATGCGTAGGCCTCCACTCCCTTAACCACGAAATCAACCTTACTCAGACCTGCCAAACCGCGTAGAGTGTCGCCTTGTTTAATCAGAATAAGGTAATGAGCCAAATAACGATCAAAATTCTCATCATGAGTCTTACGCAATTCTTTCGAATGAGGCCACTTACGCAGGGCTGCACTTATAATCTCAAGTCCCTCGCTCATGTTGCCTTCGGCAAATCTGGCCCTGGCTAAAATATCCTCACTTTGGGGACTTTTCTTAATATTCCCCGCCCGAATAGCCATCAAAGCAGCATATCGCGGTTTTCCGGCTTGTAAAAGAGCATCACTTAATGCATTGAGCCATAAGGGATTATCACCTCTCCCCGTTACTGCACGATCCAGATATTTCACCGCCTCAACCGGTCGTTTATGCATTAGATATGCAATACCAAGATTATAACTGTAAGCCGGATCATCTGGACATAAATCCAAGGCCTTTGTAAAAAGTCTGATTCCCCCCGCTTTATCCAAATTATATTTATCATATGCCTTACCGGCAACATCTGCGGCCAAATCACAGGTATCGATCCCCATCACCGGGGATGTGGTTAACAACACCATGAAAACTAATAAATAAATTCCGGCTAATTTCTTCATATCCGTTCCCCTAAATGAGGCTCTTAAGTTATTGTAGCCTGAAATCAACCCGTGCAATATAAGCACCTATAACCATGCAGCTTATTATCGACAATCCAACCCGACCATATAGCCCAATAAGCTCTCACTCCAGCCCTGATTTGTACTTAAAGTGTTCGTCACCTGACGATATTCTCCACCTTCAGCACCAAAATACATCTTCCCCATAGCCACCGGCATGGATGAAAAATCTATGGGTTTGCGAGCGACTACAATTTTAAATGCCTCTCTACTTGTATCCTCGTCAGGCAACGGCCCCACGACCAGCGGCATTTCGCTTTGCAGTTGAGCCGGTGGAAATAAAAACTTTGAACCTATAAGCGGTTGCTCCGGTAGCCTATTGTTGGGATAAAGCAGACTTACCGTACCATCCGCCGCTATATTAAAGATATAGATATAGGAGCCAGGTTCGGTTACCACTTCAATAACCACTGAAGAACCGGTGGGATAACAGGCAGGATCTCTGTTTAGACGACTACTCATTTTTGGCCCCTTAGATGAAGTTAAAACCTCTTTGGCCAAGGGATCGGCCCCGGTTTTCCGGTTATTCTTCCTGCGTATCTGCATGGCAAGCCCACTCCACATCGGCTCTGGAGGTTGCTTCCAAGTAACCGTATCCACCACCTCGCCGCTACGCACTCGAATCGCTTTAATTCTGAGATGAAAAAATCCCGGATCCTTGGAACCCCTTGAAGGTTGATACAGATACTCACCGGTCACCAACACCTCGGCTGCAAATTTTTCCCAATCCAACTCCGAAGTCAAAAACTGATCGGCATCTTCCAACAATCTGCCCACTTCACGACGGGCCATTATCCGCGCGCCCTGATCACGCAAAACATCTTCGATACGATCACGCCACAAATCACCCAAAGCGGTTACGTCTCCAAAACGCTGGTCACTAAAAGGAGCCACCGCCAACCGATCTTTTGGGGACAATCTTTTTATCAAAGGGGCAAAACGGGCATTAAAAAGATCAGCAGATACAGCCTCATCCTTCAGCTCTTGGGGTATTACAACGAGTTCAGGCTTTATTTCCGGTCGAACTTTCACCGCTTCCGGCTTAATGCTCGGCAAAGGCTCAGTCTCCCGGCGCGACGTATCGGGAAAATTCACCGTATCAAGAAACCCACCGAAAACCTGCGAACTAACAACTATTGGTGATAATAAGCAACCAATGCGCAGCAATAACAAAATATATAAAAGGTTAGCTTTTCGTAAACCTAAAAACATACTCAAAAACCCCTTAGCTGGAGCAACCCGAGCCCCCTTATTTATATATAATACCATTATCTACAACTACCTATTGGTTACTGACGGACATCACTAACCGGAAGCCCACATCCGAGTAATGGGCTCCTGGTGTATCTTTTTCACGCCTAGCCACCCTTATATCTTCAGGGTTACCACTCCAAGACCCCCCTCGACTCACCTTTTTAATTCCCTTAACTGGTCCTTGGGGGTTATCACTCCCGCGGGAATAATTTTTCCCGTACCAATCTAAACACCATTCCCAAACATTACCGGACATATCATATATACCGAATTTATTAGGTTTTTTTACCCCGACAGGATGGGACGCGAGACTGGAATTATTATAATACCAGGCTACTTTATCTGGAGAGCTCGAACCACTGTAAAGCGTGGTGGTGCCTGCGCGCGCCGCAAACTCCCATTCCGCTTCGGTGGGCAGGCGAAAGCCCATACCAGCTTTATTATTAATTTTTTTTGCAAAAGCCACCGCATCTTCCCAGGATATATTCTCCACTGGATAACTATTCCCCTTGCGATTAATCGAAGGATTTGAACCCATAATTTTTTTCCACTGGCTCTGAGTCACTTCGTGGATCGCTATCCAAAAATCATCCACACAAGCTTCATGTTGCCTTTCATCATTTCCACGCCCCTTTTCAGAAGTCGGACTCCCCATGGAATAACAACTTCCAGTCACACGGATAAACTTCATCCCGGTAATGGATTCGACATAGCTCTCAGTGGATAATACAGGCGCGACATTTCGCACCTGGGGACGTTCAACTGCTTGAGGAACCGGATCTGGAACCGATTGAATAGGTACGAATTTCTCTCTAGAAGGAGCAACGGGCACAATCGGGAGGTTCTTTTCTTTCCCCCAAACCTTTTCAAAATCATACTCCCAGCCGTAGCCCAACGATATGGGAAACAAAATAGAAAGTATAACAAATGAAAACAATCGAATCATAGCATTCCGCTGAAACAAATATTTACCTGAATACCTAAACAATTCAACACCTTCAACATCTCCACCATTGAGTTAATTCTGGTTAATACCATACGTGACATAATAAGTAATTATACAACCTAAAATCGTTTTCATCCAAGAATCAATCACATTAGAGCGCAACGATTCAGATCCTCAATCAAATCCTTTATCCGGTATTCTTCCTGGATAATGTTGAACGGGCTCAAGCTCTTCTTCAAACGGAACTTCCTCATACGGGATTTCTTCGTCCTCAAGTTCCGGTTGCTCTTCCGGTTGCTCTTCCGGTTGCGGCTCTGTCTGCGGCTCTGTCTGCGGCTTCGGTGCCACCAATTCTAATGAGATCGGTGGTGAAACGAGCTCACCACCGGACTGAACAGATTGCAGTTGAGTCTCCTCCACTTTTTCAATCTTTTTCTCCTCCATCTTTCCCTCATGCCTAACAGAGGGATTAGAGTTCTCATCGATAACTCTAGATGTTTCCGGTTGACTGGACGGCGGTGACGAAAACCAAAAGCGAGGAGCACCCCATTTCCATAATAGAATGGTCGCAACGACGCACAATAAGATTATCACC
>JAOTSI010000284.1 GCA_029865005.1 Desulfobulbaceae bacterium | reverse complement strand
GAGGCTGTTTCTCCCAAAGTAATAAGAAGTAGTCCCCCGGCACTTAGGTAGACCCCTTTGTCGCGGATAAATGTAGGAGCTTTTTTTCCCAGAGTGAAAAAGCGACTGCTCAGGTCGTTGAGTGCCCCCATTGGGCAGAGGGAGCACCATATTCTAGCTCCAAAAAACCAACTAATGGTGAGCAGCGGCCACCATAAAGCCCAGACCAGGTAGACGGAAATATTTTGCTCTGGAGAGGGATTGCCCAGGAATCCTGCTAGGATGATAGAGCTGAAAAAGATGCCGGTAAGGATCTGGAAGGCGGTGGGGTAATACGGGTGGGTAAAAAAACTTAGCAGAAGTGGAATTTGAAGTAGATTAAAGGTGTATTTGCCCTTGGGTGGAGCCATGCCCAGGAATATGTCCTCGGGCATGAGATGATCGTGTTTGGCAAGATTGACTGCCCGCCTGATAACGATTTCTAATTCTTCCATATTGCCTGGCCAGTCATATTCCATAATCCGACGGTAGGAGGCAGGAGAGATGCCTTGGATGATTTTGCGCTGGGTTCCTTTGAAACATTCTTTGATGATGAAAAAGTCGACCAGCAAGAGCAGATCGCCCTTACGTTTGCGCAATGGTGGGATTGTATATTTGTTTTCTTGGAGTAGTGCTGCCAGACCAGAATGGAACAAGCCTTGTTCTGCCAGTAGGTTAAGGTCGGAGGTGTTGGTAGAGGCCACTATATTGCATTGGGAATCAATAGATTTTGTTCCTCCCATCTGGATGAATTGGTTGGTAGTGAGGTAGGAGAATAGGGCTTTCCCGGTTCCAAGGGTTAGCTTTTCAATATGTTCTATAAATACTGTTCCATTGGTAGCAATGGAGAGTAAACCCAAGCGTTTGCTTTTAGCCGTCGGCATGGTGCCGGGGCAACGTCCGAATAGTTCGCTGCATTGGGCCATTTCCAGACGAAATATTTCGGTGGAGTCGAGTATGGCCCCGCCATAACCTTCCAAGAATACTTCTTCGGCGTTCATGCTTAGAAATGTGCCATTTTGGTTTGGGCCATGGTTATGGAGCATGAGGGCCAGAGCGCTCTTTTCCGTGCCAGGTTCACCGGTAATGAGAAGGGGGTGGCTATGGACGGCTGCTTTGAGGATGGATTTACGTAATTTGTTTATTCGAGGGGTCTGGCCTAGTAGGTCTGGGAGACAGGGGGTGTCTCGTCGGCTGATGAAGCCGAGGAGGTCGTGTTCATTCTCTGAGGCTCCGGCAAGGTTTTCATAACCTAAGCGTAACTTGTTGGTTAAACATTTGAGCAAAGCTATGGAAAGTTGAGGGTATACGTCTTTAAGTCGGTTGAAATATTGCTTGGAGAAAAGAAATAGACTGGTGGGTTCCAAGGTTTTCATGGAAACCCCGGAGTATTCTTCGTCGCATAAGATGCTCTCGCCGAAACCCTCACCGCTTTGAAGGGTGGCCATGGTGACCTCGTGTCCTTCATCATCAAGGAGATAGGCTTTTACTTTACCGGAGATTATAAAGAAAAATGAATCTAGTTTTTCTCCTTTATGGAAAAGAATAGTATTTTTAGCAACTATTCTTTGTTCAGCGTTGAGTAACGTGTTTGTCAGGGATTCATCGGGAAGGTCTTGGAAAAGAGGGGAGGCGGCTAATACGTCATGGTGCATCCGTTGCAAAGCCCGTTCAAGTTGGGGTGAAGGGCCGTTTTCTTCACGAAAGATTACGCCCAGCGGTTTAAAAACCCCGTTTTTTTTTAGTTCTGTTTGTTTTTTCAGTGCGTTGTGGAGTGAATCGGTGGCGTGAATGTCTTCCTCTAAAAGATAGTCGCCCAGTTTTGCGGCAAAGTCTTTTCGGAGTTGACGTGGCATAAGTTTACCTGAGTAGTGAGGAGTTGGAATACCTCTTTTGCCGCATGTTTAAGTAGGTAAATAGTAGACTAAATAATACAAAAACCATGATCCCATCCCCAAGAGCAGCCAAATATATGGCTTCGGGTGACATGGAAATCTTGGCATTGATCAAAAGAAAGATGATAGCTATGCATTTGGTGAAAATTATATATTTTATTAAATAGATGCGTTGGTTTAGGCGGATTAAGGGGAAGGTGTAGACTACCCCCAGTAAAAAGAGAAATACTCCAGATTGACGTACGAAAAAGATATTTTGCGGTGATAAAGAAAAGAAGAGATTATAGAATTTTTCCGTGAAAAAATAGATAAATATGCCTAGGAGCATACTGTGCAGACCGATAAAAAAGACGGAAAGATAAAGCCCTGATCGTATAATATTTCGGTTTATCCTATTTTGTTTCATTGGAAAAACACATCTAATTGTGGTGCTGAAACAACTGTTGCACCCCTATTAAGGTAACTTGTCGCATTACCTATTTATGGGGGTAGGGGTAACTGCGTGAAGATGAGGTGATCGTGTCCACCACTTATTATCTCGTGGTGTATTAAGGGGAACTTCCAAAAAATAATCTACCCGACTGACTTGTCTATAGCTTCGTCTTCTGCGTTGCGCCAAGGGTTACATGCAACAAGTATGCGCCCCTTGGCACGCCTTGAAGACGAAGCCTAATCCTACGCCATTCGGGTAGATTATTTTCTTCCAGTTCCCTAAGGGCTGCCAAATTTTGGGACATTTATTATTTTCTGCGGCCCTAAGTCAGCTAGTTACAAATCTTATAAGCAGGTACCTGTTAAGGTCTTTCCCCCGTGTAACTCAAATACCTTTTCATTTACTAAGTTATACCGGATATTTTTTAATGTAAATGGGCAGAGTTGCGTAATTTATAGTGGGTAGGAATGCCTATGGCTCGATCGGGTTCTGGGTCAGGTGTGGATGGGTTGTTTAGCAATTGATATATCTTTTGTTAAGATTTTTAGTTTCCATGGATAACCACTCCAACTTGGAAACCCTTAATTTTGTAAACTATAAATCTTGAAAGATGAATATGGTAATCGTGATTACATTAATATCGTCCTACATCCCTTTGGAATTTTGATCTAAAGTAAAAAATATTGAAAAATCCGTATTTCTACCTATATGAGGAAGTGCACTGCGATGTTAATATTGATTATCAAAAGGCGCGAATTCGATCTGCAACAGAGTTAATAGTAAAAAAGGTTATCAAGGGTATATAATGAAAATTGCATCCTTTAATGTAGGTGATCTAGATAGAAATATAGGGTTTTCGGAACTTCATGATAGGATAAAATTGCTTCGTCCTCAATTAACCCGTCTTAGTGCGGATATTCTCTGTCTTCAGGATGTTCATGGTTGGGAAAGGGAAGGGGGATCAAGAGATATATTGGGGGTTAAAGAGTTAATAGCTACCACTCAGTATGAAACCTATGATATTGCAGTTACCACTAATAATGGAGGGGAGGTTTATGATGAGGGTAACCTGGTAGTGTTGTCGCGTTACCCAATTATAAAGCAAAAACAGTATCGTAATGCCTTCATGGATAAAATACTTTCTCGAACAATGGATGCTAATAAGGAAAATAATGTCTCTGTAGATGAAAATGAATTTCGGAGAAGAAGTTGGGAGTCTCCTATTCTCCATGTTACGGTGGAGAGCGATAGCGGGTTCTTGCATGTGGTCAATGTTCAAATGAAATCAAGTGGATTTGCTAATAGTGCCAGATCGAAAAACAGTTTTGAGTATAAAACGGTTAATCGGTGGGCGGAAGGTTATTTTCTCTCATCCATGAAGCGGGTGGGGTTAGCTTTAGAGGTACGTTGTTTGGTTGACGCCCTACTGGAAAAGGACCCTGAGGCATTCGTAATGGTCAGTGGCGATATTAATGGTGAACAGAGGTGTATTGATGCGGAATCCCTTACGGGCGCGGTAAAAAATCAGCTCAATGATGTTACAAGGTGGAGACAACTTATTCCTTATAGCGAGTCGATTCCGCTCCAGGTAAAATGTTCTCATTTTACAAAAAATAAGGTTGGTTCACTTGGTCATTTGGTCAGTCTTAATCCTCTGCTTAGCTATTATCATTCCTCTGAAATTCAAAACATCCTGCTCCGCGACGAATCCATCGCTTTCGGGACAGGGCAAAAAGGTCCAGAAGCCGACCACACTCCTAACGTAGTAGGTTTCTCCAACTAAGGTAAAGGGAGCTTTTAACTCGCTTGGTTCTTGATAGGGGCTCCCTTTTCCTGTGGGTAATAGTGTTGACTTAAGGATTTTTGACAGTGCAGAACAAGATATGAATGAAGTTAACTGTACTCAATAACAAAGAAGTTATTTCAAGTCCTTAGGGGAACAGATTAAGTTAGATTATTTATTGAATCCTAGAATGGTTCTTCCGTATTTTTCATAGGCAGTAAATTGTTGGGTGAAATAGTCTATCCAGGCTTGGTTTTCTGAGGTGCTTACTGGTTTATCAGGCAATCGTGGATCTGGTTTTCTGTTGAGTCTTGCCAGTTTTTCCAGAGCTCCTGGATTGTAATAAAGAAATTCACAATTTTTTACTTTATGGACTGAGAAAAATTGAGCCAAGGCGTTAAGATTATGTTTGGTTGCCACAAAATGTGGAATCAGGGGAATCCGGGGTATAACAGGGATGTCGTATTCAAGAAGGTGTTTGAAATTATTTAGTATGGTGCGATTTGATTTACCGAGTACCTGTTTGTGGCGCTCTTTATCCATGATCTTAAAGTCATAGTATATCAGGTCAATTGACGGAAAGATTTTTCGTTTAAAAGAGTCAAAATTGAAGTAACCACAGGTTTGGACCGCTATATGGATTTTTTCTTTTTTTAGAGCAGGAATTACCTGGGATAAATAGTTTATAAAACTTAAAGCTTCTCCTCCAGAAAAGGTAACTCCTCCTCCAGATGACTCATAATAAGCTTTGTCTTCCAAGATAATCTCGACCAGCTGGTTAGGACTATAATTTTTTCCGATCGTTCGCCGAGCCAAGGTGAAACATTCTTTTCCCTTTTTACAATTATTACAACCAATGCAGTTTTCAGGGAAGAACATGGTTTCAGTGGCATACCCCTGGGCTTCGGGGTTGTGGCACCAGGGACAGGTCAGGGGGCAACCCTTGAAGAAAACAGTGGTTCTGACCCCCGGCCCGTCAACAAAAGAACCCCTGGCGATATCAAAGATTAAAGGATCCTGGTTGGTTTTCAGTATCATCAATGCTGGTTCAATAATTTTTTGAAATCATTGATGCCTAAAATCTCAGGAATCAGCATTAAAAGATATACGAATTTAAAAAGGTAATTTAAATTTCCGTAAACGGTTAATTGGTTGTTTAACATTCCCGCAATAATATCTGGATTTCCAGTCAATAGAAAATCGACCATGGACTTCCCGTCTTTGAATTTGACCATTGAAGTGGGGTTATCAATAATGGTCTTTTTGACCTCCATTCCATCTTGTTTGGCAAAAGGTACGGAAATTTTTTTAAATATGGCGGATACGTCGATCATATTATCTTCGCTGCAGATAACAAAGGAACCGGTAAAGTCCTTTATATTTTTCCGGTAATTTTTATCAACTAAAAACAACAAACCCATAGCGTTTAGTAAAAGATAAAGCAGGTTGTCTAGAATGTCTCCTGCTACCTCTTTTTCAATTGCATCTTTAAGTGATTGTATTTCTTTTTCAATTAAAGACAATTGTATTGTTTTTGTATGGCCTTCAAGTGTATCTAAAAAACTCATTTTAGACTCCTTTATGATGTTAATTTAACAAGTTGACCAGAAGACAGATCGTACTGGCTTCTGGTGATAAGTTCTTCTTGCATGGCCACGTTCAAGGATTTGAAATAGGCCGAATATCCTGAAACCCTAACTAGAAGATGTGGAAATTTACTAGGATTTTCCTTAGCCTGTTTTAGGGTTTCATAATCCTGGATGTTAAATTGAACCTGTTGGCCGCCATTTCTCATGTATGCTTGAACAAGGCTTCCAAATCGGGCTACGTTATCAGCGGAACGTTCCATTGGTGAATATTTTATATTTAAAGCATAAGCGCCTGGTGTATGGATGCTGTTTAAAGCTGCAACTGAATCAAGAGAGGTCGTTAGTTGAGT
>JAOTSI010000283.1 GCA_029865005.1 Desulfobulbaceae bacterium | reverse complement strand
CCTTAGATTTAGGTAAGCACTGACTCCAGCGATGCTCGCATTCTCAACTAAATCTAAGGGCTCGTGAGCTGTTAAAACCACTATGGGAGTAGCGCATTGTTCTTGAATGCGTTGCGAAGCCTCCAGGCCATCCATCTTCGGCATCTTTATATCCATCAGTACGACATCTGGATGAAGATCATTAACCATTTTTACTGCTGATTCACCGTTGTACGCCTCTCCAACAATTTCATAATTCTGGCCTCTTAATGTACGCTTGATCTCTTCGAGAACAAAATAATCATCTTCTGCGATTAGGACACGAACAGGTCGATTATTCATGAATGCTTTCCTTTGTGCTAGTTTCACCAACTATTTTCGGGAAGGTAATGCGAGCCACTGCCCCATCTTCGTTCAACAGCTCTATCTCTCCTCCCATACTTTTGCGGATAATTCCGGTAATCAAATTGAATCCAATGCTGGTTGTTGGAAATTCATTTTGCAATATGGCTAAAGGATAACCTGGACCGTCATCGCGGTATATTAGGATAATTGTATCATCTTGACATTCAACAAGTACATGAATATGAACAGCAGGCCTATTCTTAAAAGCCTGTTTTATGGTATTGGTAACAAGCTCGTTGAGTATGAGCGTCAAATAATGCGCCTGGTCACTGTCTATGTGGATATCAGAATGAACTATGTCGAGTTCAATTACTTGTGAAGCAGGTGTTCCCTTTAAGGCTCCACGAATCACATTATCACAGAGTTGAGTCAGGGGCATGGGTTGCCATTCTCTTGCTGATAATAGACTATGAACAATGAGAAGTCCGGCCACACGCCCCACCACCGCCTGTAGGCGGGACATATATTCCGTCATACCTTCCTTGACCGCCCGGTCTTCTTCTTGATGGAGCATACTAATGATTGCTGTTAGGTTGTTTTTGACCCGATGGTTTATTTCCTGAACAAGGATAGCCTGAGTGTCAGCATATTTGTGCAGCTCCCCTTCAACACGTTTGCGTTCTGTGATGTCTTGTCCGGTAACCAGTAAGCCTGTGACCTTGCCGTTTGCATCCTTAAGTGTCTTGTCATTCCACTCGATTTCAAGTTCTTGACCATCTTTGGTTACAATCGGATTAATATTCCCACAAGTCTGGACACCACTCATTGCATGTGAAAACACAAGCCTAATGGATTGCTGGTCACGTTTCGGTAAAAAAGTTGTGAACCAGTCCTTACCCTGCACTTCCTCTAGCGTAAAGCCGGAAATCTCCTCCAGATAAGAATTAAAACGGATTATTCGACCCTCTGGATTGAGTACCAGGATAATGGTTTGAGCCGTCTTGATCAGGCTTTCGCTAAAGTCCTTCTCTCGTTGCAACATTTCCTCGGCCTGTTTCTGTTCAGTTATATCCACCTGAATACCGTCAAAAACAAACCGCTCATCTGCCAGGTGCCTAGGAGATGAAGCCTGATACATCCAGCGGAGCATACCATCGGCTCGATGTATACGAAAGATGGCTTTAAATATAGTGAAATTTCTTATTGCCTCCTTCTCCGCAATGACAAACGCCTTCCAATCTTCTATATCAATTAAACGATAGAGCGTTTCTGGATCATGCAGCACCGCATCGACAGATACCCCGTAAATACGCTCGACAGCTGCGCTCACATAAAGGAATCGCCGACTGTAATCCGGTTCAATCACAACTTGATAGACCATGCCGTTCGGGAGATTGTCACCTAGGGCGCACAAACTATCATGTCCCTCTAAAGCTTGCTGTTCAGATGATTTGGCTTCAGAATAACTCGCGGCGAGAAAAAACCCAGTAACAGCAATAAAGCTCAAATACAGTTGCATTTGCATTAAACGATCCGTGTAAGTGGCACCGCCCCAAGGCAACGGGCCTGAACTTACCGCTTCGCTGTTGACCGCAAGAGCAGCAAGGAGGCAAAGTGCAATTGAGACCTCACGTTGGCCAAAGCGAAGGGCTGCCCAAGCAAGTAAGGCAAAAAGAACGTAGGGATGCAGAGTGTAAAAAGCGTGTACCGTGTGAATTTGGAATGTTAACCAGGCCACCACGCACCATAATGTAAAAAACAGACCCCACTCGATTACCCTTCCCCATTGTGGTTTTGATGTTAGGTTTTGAGGATTAAGCCATGTAACAAGTAAAGGTGTAATAAGTAAAAGTCCAAGTCCATCAGCAACCCACCAGGTTTTCCAGAAACTCCAGAAAGGAGCGATGTGGGCCATCGCAGCAGTTCCAGCGCCTATAAACGAGGTCACGGTATTTACCATGATTGCGGCACAAATTAATGCTGTAATTTCTATTACGCGTGTGAAATGTACTTTGTTGCCACACATAAAGATTATCAGTTTCGCACTCCCAAGCGATTCAAGAACATTCGCCATCATAAATCCGATGCTATTAAAGATAGGCCGGCCCACTGATAAATTAGCTATATTACCTACTGCAAAGAGTGCCACAATGATTATCGGCCAAAGCTGACGACGAGTAAGCAGCAAGGCAGCCAACCCAACACCTCCGGCGGGCCAGATAACCATAAGGACATTTTTCGGATCAGGAAAATAAAAGGATATATGGTGGGCCATGAAATAGGCCAACGCGAAAAGTGTTATTTTGAGAGCATCCTGCCAAAAGAAAGACTGAGTGGAAACTATTTGTTCTGGCTTGGTATCTTCTTCCTTCACAAATTTCCCTTGTAAATTTAACTTCGAGTCAATTTCCCCGCAGTTTACTACCAGAGGGTTCGTTTTGTAGAATAATATATTAGGTGTTATTTTGGCAAAAACCAAAGTTTGCAAGTACCACACCTTGTGGGTGGCGAAAAAAAAAGGGGGGGGGCTGCGAGACACTTGTATTCTTGGAGTATAGGATGTGTTGCGTTTCCCTTGCCTCGAAAGGATTTGTTGATCCCCCAAAAAAAAGACTTGAGATATTGTCATTTAACAAGAACGGTGTCAAGTATGAAATATTTCATAGTCTCTCCTATCTCCCCCTAGTAAATCCTCTTCCTTGAATCTTTATCATCTTGTTTCTTATATGATCCTAGCTAGAAAAAATTAACCACTGATCATTACCCTTGCCTCGGAGTCAAAAAAGGAATTAGACCTGACAATAATAACATTCCGAAATCACTATTTCTAATTTTTGATAATTTAACCTGCAAACAATATCTTTATAATTATAACACGAATAGCAAAGATAGTGCCCCCAGGAACTGATCAACTTGTACCAGTGCGGCAAGATAACTTTTTTGCCACGAAAGCAATCATCTCAACGTTAGTGCCTGTCCACTCTATCATATGACTTAACCTTTCAATTCAATGGAATATAGGGGCACGCAGTTATTAAAATGGAACCGTAATCACAAAAATTATTTGTGAACTCTTCAGCATTTATTGTAATTCAATGCAATTACAGGTTATGGCCTCATTTCCATATTCAATAGTTCAATTCTTATTCTGTCATTTATATATTTAATTCATATCCCATATTTTCGTATTTATGTCTATGGATGTCACCTTTAGTGCCTGTGGATAAACGAATTAACTAATCCGCCTTCGCGTTACGAGGTATTTTTCTAGAGGGAACTTTGAGCAAGAAATTGGTTTGTCTTTGAATAAAGACACTTGAGTGTGGGATAGGGAGCAAGGAAAAATTTCTGAATCAATCAGGTCGAAAAACCTATTGCCAGCATGCCAGCGGTGAGAATATAAATTCCGAAGCTAATAAGAAGAAGACCACTCACTACCCGGATGGCCACCGGGTGAGCATGGACCGGCCGAATCCGTTGGCGGAATGATTGAGAAGCATAGCCGGCCAGAAGCATGGGAATAGAGAAGCCAATAGAGTAAAAACCTAAGAGGACCAGGCCAGACAAGACCTTGCCCTGAGTGGCTACCAGGGCGAGAACCCCGGAGAGCATAGGGCCCACGCAGGGGATCCAAACCAGTCCCAGAGTTAAGCCCAACAAAAGTCCAGACCAACGGCCCTGGCTGTTGGTGTTAATCTGCTGAAAAAAGGTAAATCCCTTGAACATATTGATGCCCAAAAGCATTAGAATGCCAAAGAGAATGACGATAACCCCGGCCCCTTTTTCGATCAACGGCATGAATCCGGAAACCACCCCACCGAAGAGGGAAGTCAGAGCGCCCATGGCCATGAAACTCACACTAAGGCCGCTGACAATGAGCAGAGGCCGGAGCTTATGGTCCTCTCCAGTTCCAGTGACGATGATCGGTACCACTGGCAAAACACACGGTGAGGCAATACTGGTCAGCCCGGCTAATATGGCCATAAAGAGGGAGGTCAAGGACAAGTCCGGGGTCATCATCTCTTACACCCTTGGAGGAGGCTGGTTGATCAAGGCACGGATAGTGGCGGCATCTTTGATACCCGGCGGCATCCGTTTGATTTCCTTTCCAGCTCCATCGGTGAGCAACAAGGTAGGCAGAGCCCGGATCCCGTACTTATGGAAAAGTTGGATGTCATTTTGGTTAGTGGTCTTCACATAACGGATATTTATCTTGCTTTGGAGTTCTTCAGACATCCCGGTAAGGATGCCATCCTGCATGCGACACGGTCCACCATTGGGATCCATGAAAAATAAGAGATTGTTTTGGACGTTCTTGGGCACCTGTGCCACGGTAGATGACGCGATAGATGGTGGCGAGCTAGCATTAGCCTGGCCAAGCTGAGATCCTTCGGTGTTGGCCTGCTCATCGGAACAGGCAGTAACGAGAAAAAGGGCTGCGATCAATACGATATTTTTATACATTATCACTCCATTTGCTTTCTAAGAGGAAATTTTAAGAAAATATAGCTGACACAATAAGAATGACCACGGCAATTGCAAGCTTGAAAAAGGGAGCTTCCTCTAAATTTTTCGCTGCCTCAAATAATAATTGGGATCATATTAGAAATAAAAATTTCATTTCTAATATGAAAGTAAGCGAGGCGAACGAGGCCATGCCTGTTGGGTCCAGTTAGCTTTCGTTTCCCTCCTGCTCCTCTTCAAGCGTAGAGGAATCCTTTGGTTCCTTCCCTCCTCTGCTTCTGCGAATCACTCTCATCAGGCGAACAGCCATCGCGTGACAGATGATGAAGATTGGGAAAAAAAGCAGGAGGCACACGATCGCGAACAACAGTGAGGACCGGATCCAATAAGCCAGAATAAAAGCAAAAGAGCCATAGAGGAGGGCCATGATAAACAGGGAGAGCAGGTGTGCTCCCTGCGTCATAAATCCCGGGTGATTTCGATTGTCACTTTCACTCATTGTCTCGAACCCGAACGAAAAACTGAGCTAACGTGAAGGGCTACTCAATTTTAGTAAATAAATATAATCAACTTTTATTACGCAATTATTTCAAAAGTCGCACAGCCCTTCACCTTAGCTCCAGCAACATAATGGCCAAGTCACCACTCGACCATTATGTCGAATTATTTAAAGCATTTAAGTTCTAAGCAAGATGTGACCTTTTCCTCCTTAGGTAGTTTCCCCGCCGACCTTTCAATCTATGTCTTCGCAATAAATGCACCTGTCCGCTCTTTTAAAGGAGCGAACAGCCAGAGTTCCGAATTGATATTCACCCGGACCAAGTATTCCCTCATCCTCAAAAATATCACACTCTTCGTCACCCAATAGGTACGCTCCGCAGGGGGGACATTGAGGAATATATTGCTTCAGCACATCAATAAACTGCTTTCTTGTTTTTTTCCACTCGTCAGGATTAGGATGTTTATTGATATGACCGCAACCAGGGCATCGGGTTTCATCACTTGAGACTTCAGCATTACAGGCTCCGCAACTGTGTTTGGACATTCAGATCACCTCATATATTTTGAATAATATTAATCCATCAATGTTTTCGGGTTTCATCTTTACTGGATGTTCGTTTATAGCTTTTTGATTTTTTCCCATCCAGTCCGTTAGGATCGCGGAAAATAATAAATATCCCAAAATGGCGCAGGATTTTTAGTCGTCTTCAAGAAGAGGTAACAGGCGCATAGCAGCGTTATGTAACTGTTGCCTTGACAAAGAAGATGGCTAAAAAGACAAGCCAAATGGG
>JAOTSI010000032.1 GCA_029865005.1 Desulfobulbaceae bacterium | reverse complement strand
TAACTCTTACTTTTGGTATCTTTTTCACTCCGGTTTTTTTCGAACCGAGTATGTTCGGTCCTAACGGAGCCACATTAATGATGCTCAATCCTTTAGCCCCAATTCTGGAGGGTTTTCGACTCACCATTACCCAATCCCACAACCTTCTCGAACCGCTCTCCTTGGTTACCAACAACGGTATAATCATCCCCGTTTGGAACCCTTGGTATCTCGGCTATTCAACTCTATGGTCGTTTTTTGGTTTTATCAGTAGCGCTTTTTTCTTCCATCGCATGGAATTCATTTTTGCCGAATATGCCTAACTACTAATGAACAGAACCATGAAACAGGGAATAATTGTCGACAGAATCTGGAAAAAGTTCCACCGAGGTGAAGTGCATGACAGCCTACGTGACTTGATACCAGCAATAACCAAACGAATACTTGGCTATGGTCCAAAACGCGATGAACTGCAAAAAGGTGATTTTTGGGCTCTACGCGATGTCAGCTTTACCGTAGAACCAGGCAAGGCACTGGGCATTATCGGCGGCAATGGAGCCGGCAAGTCAACTATCCTCAAAGTACTCAACCGTATTATCCGCCCCAACCGTGGCCAAATGCATATCCACGGCAGAGTAGGTGCGCTTATTGAAATTGCAGCAGGATTTCATGCTGATCTCACCGGAAGAGAAAACATCTTTCTCCAGGGTGCGGTTATGGGAATGAAGCAAAAAGATATTAGAAGAAAATTTGATGAAATCGTGGCTTTTTCCGGAATCGAAGATTTTATCGATACCCCTGTCAAACGATATTCCAGCGGCATGAATGCTCGACTCGGTTTTTCCATCGCAGCCCATCTCGACCCTGACATCATGTTAATAGATGAAGTATTAGCTGTTGGAGACTATGCTTTCCAACAGAAAGCCTTTGGGCGCTTACAAGAAATTGTCTCAGGCGGCATCCCAGTAGTCGTCGTCTCCCACCAACTTGACAGAATAGAATCACTTTGCGATGAAGCTCTGTTACTCGACAAGGGAATGGTCATACGCAACGGCCCAACCTTTGAATGTATATCTGAATACTTATCATCACTACAAAACAATGTGGAAGATAATACCGTAACTGATTTCATTCTAGATGACCTTGAACTTCTTGGTGAGCAACATATAACCTCTGGTGATTTTATCCAGATCGCCCTACCATTACACAAGATAACCAGAGATCTTAACGGCCGCTACTCCCTATCGCTGCGCCTACGTTCCATTGAATCAGGAAGAATATTAAGCTCCACCGCCACGAGAATGCACGACCTCACTTTACCGAAAAAATCTGACTTTAAAATACGTTACAAACTACAGATGAACGTACCCCAGGGGATATACGCCGTAGAAGGCTCAGCCTGGGATGTGCTCAGTGGCGCCGAGGTTTTGCAAAAAAAACCACTTATGATCCACGTATCACCAGGATCTCCATTCGTTGGTTCGGTACAATTAAATTCTATCGTAACTGTAGATTAAGATATAAATAAAGAACCATCTTCACATTATGGTAACAAATATTCTTTCCGCCATTAGCAAACCGCTTAAACGTCTCTGGAAAATTCGCGAACCAGACTACCCTCCAAATATCAACATGGCGCGCCAATATATTTTTATCCACATCCCAAAAAACGGCGGAACTTCAGTGGCGCATGGACTAGGCTACTCACTCACTTCACATCGCACCGCTCTACAATATAAAGAAATAATGACCCCTAAGGATTTTTCCATATGTTTTAAATTCTGCTTTACGCGAAACCCCTGGGCTCGGTTCCTATCTCTTTATAATTACGCCAGAATGACAGATAGCCTTTACCACTCCAGCACTAACCCTGAAACCTCTCTTTACGGCAAACATTTGGATTACGACCTCCTACACAACGCCACTCTCAATCGATGCGCCCATTATCTTCAAGAAGGAAAACTTCGACACGATACAAGCTGGAACCACTGGCATCCTCAGGTAAATTGGATCCAGGATACACAAGGAACGTTGCTCACTGATTTCATAGGAAAAGTGGAAAACATGGCACAGGACTTTCACTTTATATGCGAAAAACTTTCACTAACCAGCTCCCTTTCCAGACACAACACCTCCGGCAAAGCGCCCCGAGATCCATTTTATTATCGTTCCTTTTATGATCAAGAAACCAAAAAAATAGTGGCAGATTATTACCAGGATGATATCGACCGATTCGGCTATGATTTTTAGTAACCGTTCACCGAGTTGTAAAAAAGAGTTTTATGACATCGGACTGTTGAGCGTTTACCAGTGCTGCACATGTGTGCAAGCAAGCCAGTGAGAGATAGTTATTCCTGTGTGAATTCGGTCTGATCGCGCGCAAGGATAGTGCCGGTGAACGCTTACGATTTTTAAAGGATTTTTTTATGAAAATATCGGTTGTCATTTCAACCCGTAATAGATCAAAACAACTAGCAAGTTGCATTAGCTCATTTTCCCATATCACTTTTGCGAACCCCTTTGAACTTGTAATTGTGGATAATGGTTCCACCGATAATACTTCTCAACTCCTACATGAACTTAAAAACAAATCAACATTTCCTATAAAGATCGTATACGAACCGATTCCCGGTTTGGGCCGAGCACGGAATGCTGGTTGGCGGGCGGCATCTGGACAAATCATAGCTTTTACAGATGATGACTGTTATCCGGATAAGGATTGGCTCACCGCTATCCTCCAATGTTACCAGGAAAGTACTATTAGCTTTTTGGGTGGTAAAATTTTACTCTATGACCAAGCAGACTGGCCAATAACTATCCAACTTCATGATCAACCGGAAAAATTTCATTCCAGATCCATTATGAGAACCGGAATGATCCAAGGTGCCAATTTCAGCTTTCCCAGAAAGGTACTTGAATCAATAGATGGTTTTGATCCAATGCTTGGGGCAGGCACTCCATTTGGCTGTGAAGATGTTGACATTTTGGCTCGACTCACCGCTCAGGGACTACACGGCGCTTATGACCCTCGCCCAATTATCTATCATCATCATGGGCGAAAACTTAACTCTGATATCTTAAAACTTTTAAAAGGATATGAATACGCAAGAGGAGCCTATTATACTAAATGTCTTTTAAACCCACCAATTCGTAAACAATATGCTATAAATTGGCTTCAAGAAATAAGGCATCAAGATATAGAGTTATCCCTTAGGGAAATAATAGGCGGACTCCACTATCTCATTCACAGGTGGACCAAAAGTCCTTGAAAAATGAAAATTATCCAATTTTCTTTATTAAAGCTATAGATACAGTTTAATACTATGTGCCTATCACCTTGATAGAGAAGATAACTCAAAATATTACCCAATTTTTTTTTTACCTTTAAATATTTTCCTAGGTCTTCAAACAAACATTTTAACAATTAATAAACACAAGAGACCCAAATGGCTATTTACGCAGTTGGCGATATACAGGGATATTTACAACCTTTGCTTCAACTATTAGAAAAGGTTAATTTTAACCCAAAAAACGACCAACTATGGCTCACCGGTGATCTGGTAAATCGCGGTCCGGAGTCCTTGGAGAGCCTACGCTTTGTGCGCAATTTAGGCAAATCTGCCAAAACCGTACTCGGCAACCATGATTTACACTTGTTAGCTATCGCTGCTGGAGTAAGGAAAGAAAAGCGAAACGACACCCTCAAGTCTATTTTTACCGCCCCTGATTATGAAGAGCTAATAAATTGGCTGCGTCTACAACCCCTTGTTCATATAGACCCTTCAATAAATACTCTCATGATACACGCCGGGGTTTTCCCACTATGGGATGAAAAAATGCTGCTAAACTACTCCGGCGAATTTGAAAAAGCTCTCCGCAGCGATCAATACATCAAACTCTTAAAGAACCTAAACAAAAGCCAGCAGACTAAATGGAAGAAGAGCTTATCCCTCCGGGATCAAATTAGTTTTACGTTTAACTCTTGCACTCGAATGCGCTTTTGCACCCCTGAGCTCCGACTAGATCTTGACTTCAAAGGAGAACTAGGTCCCCAATCACAAGCTCAATCACTTGTACCCTGGTTTCAGCATCCCTCTAGACATAAGATCAAACAACGTATAATATTTGGCCACTGGTCCGCTTTAGGATTTCACAATGACACCAACACCATCTGCCTGGATAGCGGTTGTATTTGGGGAAGAAAACTTACTCTTATCAGACTAGATAAAGATGAACAAATTCTGCAAATTCCATGTGAGCAACCGAGCTAATCACAGAAAAATATAGGTGTGTGTGGGGGGGGGGAAGAGGTCAATACTGTTGAATTAAGGAAATGTTTTTAAATATACGAAACGTTGAACCTACCCGGAAGCTGTAGAGCTGGCCCCCTGTGGCAGCCTGGCAAAACCGAGAGCAACCCTTGAAACCCTGACAATCTAAAACAAAAAAAACTACCGCCAACCTAGCAATGATTTTGCGGCTGACAGTAGTCTATGAAAAGTCTTTAAATGAAATAACCTTTATTTGATTTCACTCAAAAGTTTTTCAGGTGTAACCAGCTCGCGTACACCATGAGCATGGTGATCTTTATATTGGTTCTCGCTACACCACTTGCTGAAATTGTCTATATCAAGAGAATCACAGGTAGTCTTAACATCCCAGGTAACCTGATAAGGTGAGCAATGATTATTATTATAAGTCGGCCCGGTGGTAGAACCAGTATACATTACAGTAGCGTCTTTATGACTGATCGGAGCATCACTGGAAAATTTTACCTTTCCGTTTTTCTCCAAAAGAAGAACCTGAGCCACAACATGCAATTCAGGATTGGAACAAGTGCTGGTCATACAAGCACTGAGACCGCCACCCAAAGGTGCCACACCTGGGGTTGTGGTATCACAAGTGGTATAAACCCAGTGAACTTCTATGGTGTCGCCAGCGGCAATACCTTCACAACCTTTGTATTCAACATGCTTCTGCTCAAGACGTCCGGCTGCTGGCTCCTGACAAGCCCAACCTGAATTCACACCGTCGTCTACAAAAGTAGAGTATGCAGCGGCTTTATGCTCTGCGTTACGATGAAAATGAACATTACATAAGTTCATCTCCGAAATTGCTGGTGCCTTTTCAAAAATAACCGGGTTACTACCCGCCACCTTATCAATATCTCGAGGAGCTTGCGGCCCGGCACCGATACATTGATTTTGCTCTTTTGGAGCATGATGTGCATCGCTTGCATAAATATTGCCAGCTAAAAGTAACCCTACACCCAAAGACAATCCTACCGACATTCCTACTGATCTCATTCATAACCTCCTATTTATTTGAAAGCTCCATTCAATCCTAGATTAAATGACACCTTTGAAAAGCACTCAGACAAAATGAATAGTTATTCATTTTACCAACTATCGGTAGCTTTCTAAAGGTTTTATGTCAAGTAAAAATCAATAGGGTGGGATATTTTTGGGTCTGAGTTCCAACTATACCAGAAGTGCTCTGCATAAAATATAATCATCCTATACGGATACATTCTTACCTCTTAAACTCAAGAAGCCTAAACACAACACTAAATCTTATGATTTCAAAAAGATACCACAACCAGTGCTCCGTATTTTTAAAAATGTTATGATTTTGATCCCCCATCAGAACAGCAGGGCATTTACATACACAGTTACCACCTCTTACTATAACCAATCTATACAGGCTGAGGCTATCGCATAAAGACAATCTTGACAATATTTCAAGATAATTTATTTATCAAAACCATAACCTATATTTTGCACTGCCTTTTGATAATCATCTTCATAATAATTTTGCCCAACGCATTGCTTTTCAAGCTCAACGCTAATAGCCTGGTAGGCAGTCACCTGACCGTTTCTCTCTTCTATCATATTAGTAAATGCAGGTACTATCTCCTGATATTTGTCAATTTTACCGTTATAAATATCAATGGCAGCTTGGCTCGTGTTATCTACCTTGTCTGCATTATCATCAACATATGCCTTAATCTGATTCAACTCCTGCTCCATAGCAGTTATTTTTTTATCTATATCTGTAATATCAGTTTCAATTTTACCAAGATTATGTTGTTTTATAATACACCGTTCAAGCATAGCGATTGTTAATGCCCCCTCCCCATCAACAGCATTACGATAAATTTTTGATGCTGTTGATGCTTTACCACCTGCACGTAATGTCTTTCCTAATACACCTGCTTCCGCACATTCAACGGAAAAATTTCCGATAAATATAAAAGCTAACAAAATAATAATTTTTTTCATTTACTCTCCATTTTCGTTAGAGTTTCCTATTACAATGTTCGTAACCGTTCATGGGGTTAAAAAAAAAGTTCTATGACATTAGTCTAGTGAGCGGTTGTCAATGTTACAGATGTGTGCAAGCAGGCCAGTGAACTATAGTTAAACCTATGCAAATCCAGCCTGATCGCACGCAGACGTGGTGTTGGTAAATGCTTACCGATTTTCTATGTCTAAAAAGCATAACCAACATTGAACATGGTAATTTTTCATTACATTCATTATTAATTATTAGTTACTACACAGATAAATTACAACTATTAAAACTTATTATTGAGGTCACACACAAGCCTTTTGGATATCACCATAGTTCAGATACAAAACTAACGCAAACTCATTCTCCCGTTATTTCAAAATCTTAAACCAACAGATTAGCAAATATACCCCTTTACCCGTCTAATAGAGATGAATAGACTACTCAGAAACTATATCCATTTAATAATACATGAGAATGATATTCATTTCAAAAAACAGGTATGCTTCAGTAGCAGATTTATTTATGATAGAGCTATCACAATCGATACAACATATAACTTACAGCATCAACTATGGTGGAGATCCTATGGACCAAGAAAAACTCATTCAAAAGCAAAACAAACTTCTTGCTCGTGAATCTTACTATCGCAGGGTACGTCTCATCTCAGCCATCAGCGGTCTTTTTCTCTTCATGGCATCCGGTATAGGATTTTCCAGGGGCGAGCATTTACTGGCAGTAAGCTTATTATTAACAACCATTATCGCCTTAGCCATGGTCGCAGATTCCCACGTGAAACTTTTTCAAATAGGATCAATTCAAGATCATCGCACAGAAGAAAAGCATAATCAAACCATGAGCCGTGAAAAATAATTTATATCCAAAAATCTGCATATGCGCTTACCTGATCCGCTTTATTATTCGTCTTTTAGAAGTGGCAACGGCATAAAGTTGAGGCACCTGTGACCACTTACTATTCCACTGTCTATTAAATCGGTTAGTTATAAACTCCGCGACCAGGTACGTAAGCAGACAACTAAAAAGACAAGTAGATAAACAACAGGCTATTAGATAAAATAATTCTTTTTCTCTGGAGCGTTTAAATCCCACTTCAGCCTAAAGAATACATTCGCTATAGTTAAATGGAAAAAAGATAAGAAAAAGGGGAAAGAAACATCAAATGGGAAATAAACATACTTCCCGTTTAAGCACGAAGTGAATAAGCGGGAAGTATAGACAAAAGAAAAAAATAAAAATTTATTTAAAGTCCATCAATTCCACATCAAAGAGGAGCCACGCGTTAGGAGGAATAACTCCACCTGCACCTTGAGAACCATAAGCCAGCTCTGGAGGGATGATCAGGGTACGTTTTTCACCTTTTTCCATGGAGGCTATGGCTTCATCCCAACCAGGAATAACCTGACCAATGCCCACGGGAAAAGAAATGGGTTGATTACGATCATGGGAGCTATCGAACTTGACTCCGTTACTCAACAAACGCCCCGTGTAATGTACGGAAACATTAGCTCCAGACTTGGGAGTACCGCCGCTACCCTTCTCATGCACTACGTACATAAGACCTGAAGCTGCTTTCTCAGCATTTGGAAATTTTTCATTTATGATCGCATGAACTTCCTTATTAGCTTCTTCCTTCAACTTATCGGCTTGAGCCGTCAAGCCAGCAGAAGCTGCATCAAAAGCTGCCTGATCGGTTTTAAAGGCCTCAGCCTCTGCACCAACCCGGATAATTTCAACTTTCTTGATCCCATCATTTTGTTTTATGGCATTAACCACATCCATTCCTTCGACTACCTTACCGAAGACTGTGTGCTTGCCGTCCAAATGTGGGGTAGCTACATGGGTGATGAAAAATTGACTACCGTTGGTTCCCGGTCCAGCATTAGCCATGGAAAATACACCTGGCCCATCATGCTTGAGAGAAGGAACGATTTCATCAGGAAAATTGTAACCTGGGCCACCGGTACCGGTACCCAATGGACAACCACCTTGAATCATAAAATCATTAATAACCCTATGAAACTTAAGTCCATCGTAAAAGTGATTTCCACTTGCCTTGGACCCCCCCAAATCAAGCGTTCCTTCGGCCAAACCCACAAAGTTGATTACAGTTAAAGGGGTCTGTTGATAATGAAGAGCCAGAAGGATATCTCCTTTATCAGTGATCATTTTTGCATAAAGTCCGTCATTCATGTGCTTTTCCTCAGCCGATACCATGGTGCTCGTTAACACGAAGGCCATTATTGTCGCCAGGAGCGTAATGGATCTGATCATATCGGTTTCTCATTAATTTATTGATAAATAAAACCCACGGGTCAAAAAAAGGCTGAAGAAAAAACAGCAGCCACCTTGCCCAATTAAAAACAGAGAGTTTATTCAAAAAATGATTTTTGTCAAGGTTAAGCGAGGACCAATTTGTGGATTTCCGGGCGATGCCTATTGACTCTGAAGAGCAATCCGGTTTATATAGAACGATTTATTTTTTGATCAAACAGCCTATTCTTCTGTGGAAAAAAAAGATTTTGTTATATGGGATTTATTGTGCGCTGGTCACATTCATTTTTTTATTACTATTCCCGTTAGTCACGGTCATGGCCCTTGTCGGACGCATAAACCGACGAGAATTGCGCCAACGATTGGGCTTGTATGGTTTAGAATCAATCCAGGTTGGTGAAGGAAAAAAAAATATTTGGATCCATGCCGCCTCAGTGGGTGAAATCCAAGCTGCCAAGGCTCTCTTAGACGAGCTTTCCTCTCGAATTTCGGGAGTTCGCTATATTGTATCAACCATGACCCATCAAGGGCGACTGGCTGCACAACGGCAGTTACCAAATGATGTATGCTGTATATTAGCACCCCTGGATATTCCATTCCTGGTACGTCGCGCTCTTAACACGATCAAGCCGGATCTATATATCTGTCTTGAAACTGAATTATGGCCCGCCATGCTCACTGAGACCTCTCAACAGGGCGTGACCATGGCGCTGCTCAACGGCAGGATATCTGAGAAATCATTTCGCCGTTACATGGTGGCCAAAAAATTAATGAGCCGGTTACTGGCTGGATTCTCGGGGATTGCAACCATCCACCCCGATGATAAAAAAAGATTTGGAGATCTTGGTGCACGCAGGGAAATTATCCAGGTAACAGGTAATATCAAATTTGATCTCCACGTATCGGAGCTGAAAAAAGACATAACCGCCCATCGAAAACTTTTAAACTTGGCCGATGAGCAGGTTTTTATCTGCGGTTCCACCAGAACCGGAGAAGAAGAAATTCTAGCCGGGGTATACCAACACCTTTCCCGACAATGGGACGGAAAACTAATTTGGCTGGTAGCTCCCCGTCATATGAAGCGAATCGACGAAGTTCGAGAAGTATTATTAAAGAATAATCTGCCCTTTGATTCTTTTTCCGAATTGCAGGCTGGAGCGCCACGTCAATGCTCGGTTGTACTCATTGATCGTATGGGAGTGCTAGCCTCACTTTACGGAGTGGGCGATTTTAATTTTTGTGGCGGCAGCCTGGTAAAAAAAGGTGGTCATAATATAATGGAAATTATTCAGTGGGGTAAACCAGCCTATTTTGGCCCCTACATGGACGATTTTCGTGATGCGGTGGACATGGTCACTCCCACCGGAGCCGGTTTTAAGGTTCAAGACCAAGAGGAATTAACGCAAGTTATTCTCAACCACATGCAGGATGACTCGCGCTATAAGCAGGCATGTTCTGCAGCGCAGCGTGTTGCATCGAACTCCCGTGAAGCGGCCGTTCGACAAGCCGACATCGTGTCGGAATTGTTGGCTGCTTGACTTTTAATAAAATATAAACGGTAGTGTCTAATAATATGAAAGCATTGATCGGTTTGGAGGACGGCACTGTCCTTTCCGGAGTTTCCTTTACAGGTCCGGGCGAGGCAATTGGTGAAATCGTTTTTAACACGAGCATGAGCGGATACCAGGAAATCCTCACCGATCCTTCCTACACCGGCCAGCTCGTGACCATGACTTACCCACTTATCGGTAATTATGGAGTAAACGAAATGGATATGGAATCTGCCGGGGTCCATCCCCGTGCTTTTCTGATGCGCGAATATCAGGCCATACCAAGTAACCATTACAGTACCGGTACCCTTCGGGAGTTTCTCCAGAAACATAATACTCTCGGAGTGGAAGGGGTAGACACCAGGATGCTCACCCGAATTATCCGTAATTCTGGGGCAATGAAAGCCGTTATTTCCACCGAAGATCTTGACGGTGAGTCTCTGGTTCGTCGGGCCAAAGAATGGTCAGGTCTGGTGGGACGCGATATGGTAGCCCGAGTCACCTCCCAATCCACCTATGGATGGACCGATAACGGCCCGGTACAAACCTCCGAATTCCCTAATGCCGCCGACAAAAAATACAAAGTTGTTGCTTATGACTTCGGTGTTAAATACAATCAATTAAGACTACTCAGCTCCTATGGCTGTTCAGTTCTGGTTGTACCCGCCACCACTCCGGCAGAAGAAGTATTGGCCATGAATCCTGACGGTATATTTCTTTCCAATGGTCCCGGTGATCCGGCCGGTGTGGAAGGAGTTGTAGAAAACATCCGCAACTTACTGGGCAAAAAACCTATTTTCGGCATCTGCCTTGGTCACCAAATACTGGGCCTGGCCTATGGCGGTTCCAGCTATAAGCTCAAATTCGGGCACCGAGGCGGCAATCAGCCAGTCAAGGATCTGACCACCGGCAAGGTTGAGATCAGCTCCCAAAACCATGGCTTTTGCGTGGATCCCGACAGTCTACCCGAGGAAGTGGAAGTTACCCATATCAACCTCAATGACAATAGCCTGGAAGGGATGCGTCATACCAAATACGGTTCCTTTTCGGTTCAATATCATCCCGAATACGCTCCCGGTCCACGTGATTCCGAATATCTCTTTGATCGCTTCATCGCGTTGATGGACTAAGCGAACTAACCGGCGGACAAACATATTTTTCCCAAAATTTAACTTCTATGGACTCCAATGCCAAATCGTACTGATATAAAAAAGATTCTGATCATCGGCTCCGGTCCGATCATCATCAGCCAGGCCTGCGAATTTGACTATTCCGGTACCCAGGCCGTTAAGGCATTAAAAGAGGAAGGGTATGAGGTAGTGCTGATCAATTCCAATCCAGCCACCATCATGACCGATCCCGAGCTGGCCGACCGCACCTATGTGGAACCCATCACCCCTGAGGCAGTTGCCAAAGTGATTGAAAGGGAACGCCCTGATGCGCTTCTGCCCACCTTGGGAGGCCAAACCGGTCTTAACACCGCCATCAAAGTGGCGGAGATGGGAGTTCTTGAAAAATACGGAGTTGAATTGCTGGCTGCCAATATCGATGTTATCCGCAAAGCGGAAGGTCGCGAGGAATTTCGGGCGGCCATGAAAAAAATCGGCCTCAAAGTACCCGAGTCTGCCATCATCCACTCCGTTGAAGAGGCCATGGAAGCGGCAGACGAAATCGGCTTTCCGATCATTGTTCGCCCCAGCTTTACCCTAGGCGGCACTGGCGGCGGTGTTGCTTATAATCGTCAGGAACTTAGAGAGTTGGCCGGATCTGGTGTTGATCTCTCCATGACCAGCGAGGTTATGATTGAGAGAAGCCTGCTAGGTTGGAAGGAATATGAGCTAGAAGTAATGCGTGATCGCAAGGATAACGTGGTCATCATCTGTTCCATTGAGAACATGGATGCCATGGGGGTACATACCGGTGACTCCATCACCGTGGCCCCAGCTCAGACCTTAACTGATCGAGAGTATCAGGATTTACGCGACGCTTCCATCGCCATTATTCGTGAAATCGGTGTTGAAACCGGCGGCTCCAATGTGCAGTTCGCAGTCAACCCAGAAGACGGCGAAATAATGATCATCGAGATGAACCCCAGGGTATCACGCTCCTCGGCATTGGCATCCAAAGCTACCGGCTTTCCCATTGCTAAGATAGCCGCCAAATTAGCTGTTGGCTATACCCTTGATGAGATTCAAAACGACATCACCAAAGAGACCTACGCTGCCTTTGAACCCACCATCGACTATACCGTGGTAAAAATTCCACGTTGGACCTTTGAGAAGTTTCCTACCGCCGAAGACACCCTCACCACCGCCATGAAATCAGTGGGTGAAACCATGGCCTTCGGACGTACCTTTAAAGAAGCTTTCCAAAAAGGTATACGCTCTTTGGAAATCGGACGGATGGGCTTTGGATTTGACCAAGACGATGAATACCGAGACTTGGAACAAGAGGATCTGGAAAACGAACTTACCAGACCCAACTCTAAAAGAATTTTTTACCTCTTCGAGGCATTGCGCCGAGGAATGGAGGTCAACCGTATTTATGAACTATGCGCAATTGATCCTTGGTTTCTCCACAATATTAAAGCCATCGTAACCACCGGCATGGAAATCCGTGACCGCGGCTTCTCCGGGCTTGATAAAGACTACTTATATAAAGTTAAACAGATGGGATTCTCCGACGTACAGCTCGCCCATCTCACCGGTACTTCCGAAGACGATATCCGCAAATTACGTAAAGAGCTCCAACTGGAACCTGTTTATAAACTTGTAGATACCTGTGCGGCAGAGTTCGAGTCCTACACTCCTTACTACTACTCGACCTACGAGCAAGAAGACGAAGCCAGAATTAGTGATCGTAAAAAAATCATGATTCTCGGCGGCGGCCCCAATCGCATCGGCCAAGGTATAGAGTTTGATTATTGCTGTGTTCACGCCTCCTTTGCTCTAGAGGAAGTCGGGGTTGAATCAATCATGGTTAACTCCAACCCTGAAACCGTATCCACCGATTACGACACCTCAGATAAACTCTACTTTGAGCCGCTCACCCGAGAAGATGTACTCAACATCATTGAACGGGAAAAGCCTGACGGAGTTATCGTCCAGTTTGGTGGTCAAACTCCTCTCAATCTTGCAGTTAGTCTAGACAAGGTTGGCGTACCCATCCTGGGAACCCCTCCAGATGCCATTGATAGAGCCGAGGACCGCAAAAGGTTTCAACAATTTTTACAAAAACTCGGACTTCAACAACCACAGAACGACACCGCCCGTACCCTGGAAGAAGCTTTGGCTGTCGCAGACAAAATTGGCTTCCCAGTGGTCATGCGTCCATCCTATGTCCTGGGCGGCCGTGACATGCGAATTGTATATAACAATCAAGGTATTAAAGAATTTATGGCCCTACCAGGAATCGTAGGTAGCGAGCACCCTGTATTGCTCGATCAATTCCTTAAGGCCGCAGTAGAAGTGGATGTTGATGCAGTTTCCGATGGGACCATGACCGTTATCGGCGGCATCATGGAACATATTGAAGAGGCAGGAATCCACTCCGGCGACTCTGCCTGTGTATTGCCTCCCCATTCCCTATCTACTGCCATCCGAGAAGAGATCATCCGAGCCACCAAGGCCATGGCTACCGAGCTAGGAGTCATCGGTTTGATGAATATCCAGTTCGCGGTCAAAGATGAAACTCTTTATGTACTTGAAGTTAACCCCCGTGCTTCACGAACGGTACCTTTTGTCTCCAAAGCCACCGGCGTCCCTCTAGCCAAAATTGCTACTAAGGTAATGATGGGCATGACCCTTGAAGAAGTCGGTTTCACAAAAGAGAAAGAAGTTAAGCATTGGGCAGTAAAAGAAGCTGTTTTTCCCTTTGATCGATTTGCTAATGTGGACACCATCCTCGGACCCGAAATGAAATCCACTGGGGAAGTTATGGGTATCGACAACAGTCTGGGACTCGCCTTTGCTAAATCTCAAAAGGCAGCCGGACAACATCTCCCCAGCTCTGGTAATATATTCATCAGTGTTCGTAGTAGCGACAAAAAAGGTATCGTGGATGTTTCCGCAAAACTAATTCAGCTCGGCTTTAAACTTCTAGCCACTAAAGGCACAGCAACCCATCTTCAAGCCAACGGTGTAGATTGTGTTCAAGTGAATAAAATTTCCCAAGGTCGTCCTCATATCTTGGACAAAATCCAAGATCATCAAGTACAATGGATAATCAATACCTCCTCTGGCTCAAGAACCACGGAAGATTCCTACACCATTCGTCGCGCTGCCCTGGACTTCCATATTCCATATACCACCACGGTTTCCGGGGCATCCTCCATGGTACAAGCCATTGAGGCACTGGCTTCCGACACCGAGGGTGTTAAAACTATCCAGGAATTTTCCAAAGATGTTGTTTGATATTAAAAAAATATTATTTTTTAATAAAACATCTTGCGTGTTAGAAATTTATCCTTAACGTAGACAAGGAACCTTTGCGGCCCATTCATTCTATAAGTTGAGCCAATTCGGTTGAATTAAATTATACATTTTGATAGGATAATCATTACTATACTATCAAATATTGCGAAGGCGTCTTGCGTCCTCTTTTATGAATTCAATACTTCCGGAGATAATTGTTGAATAATTTTTTTAAAAATATCTCAATGTGGCTGGTAATCGGTTTAGCCATGCTTCTGCTTTTCAATTTGTTTAACAAGCAAGAGGGGCAAAGTAAGAATATGACCTACAGCCAATTTTGGGCCAAAGTTGAAAATGGCACTGTCAGCAAAGTAACCATCCAGGAAGATAAGATTATCATTAGCGGCTCCGACGGTCAAGTTTTCACCACCATCGCCCCTGAAGATACTGAACTCATTACTATGTTGCGAAATTCCGGGGTTGAGATCACCGTTAAAGAACCAGATAAAGAACCATGGTACATGACAGCGTTCATCGCCTGGTTTCCTTTCCTGCTTCTTATTGGGGTTTGGATTTTTTTCATGCGTCAAATGCAAGTGGGTGGAAAAGGCGGTGCTCTTTCTTTTGGGAAAACTAGAGCCAAACTCATGCAAGACGGCGATACATCTGTGACATTTAAAGATGTAGCCGGCATTGACGAAGCGAAAGAGGAATTAGAGGAAATTATCGATTTTCTCCGTGATCCTCAAAAATTCACTAAACTTGGTGGCCGTATCCCTAAGGGCGTGCTGCTTGCTGGCTCACCCGGTACTGGTAAAACACTTCTTGCTCGTGCTATTGCCGGAGAGGCTGAAGTGCCTTTCTTCTCAATCAGTGGCTCGGACTTCGTAGAAATGTTCGTCGGAGTTGGTGCTTCCAGAGTACGTGACCTGTTCACTCAAGGTAAAAAACACGCCCCATGCATCATCTTCATCGACGAAATTGACGCTGTGGGTCGCCATCGAGGTGCCGGGCTTGGTGGAGGGCATGACGAACGTGAGCAAACTCTCAATCAACTACTGGTGGAAATGGATGGATTTGAGTCCAACGAGGGAGTAATCATTATCGCGGCAACTAACCGTCCCGATGTTTTGGATCCCGCCTTACTACGTCCTGGCCGTTTCGACCGACAAGTAATTGTTCCTGTTCCAGACATAAAAGGTAGAGAAAAAATACTTGAAATATACGGCAAAAAAACCAAACTTGCCGAAGAAATAGATCTTGGGGTCATTGCCCGCGGAACTCCAGGATTTTCCGGCGCAGATCTGGAAAACCTGGTTAACGAAGCAGCTCTTATGGCCGCTCGTCAAAATAAAGAAGAGATCAGTCTTCATGATTTGGAGCGAGCTAAGGATAAAATCATGATGGGCGCTGAGCGCAAATCAATGATCATCAATGATAAGGAAAAAGAAATAACCGCCTATCACGAAGCCGGTCATGCCCTTATCGCTAATTTATTACCTGATACAGACCCTATTCACAAGGTCACCATTATTCCTCGCGGTCGGGCACTGGGACTTACCATGCAATTACCCTTGGACGAAAAACATACCTACTCACAAAATTTTCTCCTCAATCGGATTTCGATACTTTTTGGTGGCAGAATCGCCGAACAAATCGTATTTAATGAGATTACCACTGGTGCAGGTAATGATCTGGAACGAGCCTCCTCACTGGCTCGCAAAATGGTATGTGAATGGGGCATGAGCGAGGAGTTAGGTCCCTTAACTTATGGCAAAAAAGAAGAACAGATCTTTCTGGGCCGTGAGATCGCTCAACACCGTGACTATAGCGAAGATACCGCGCAGAAAATAGATGGTGCCGTTAAAGATATTATTCATAACGCTAATCTAAAAGTCACTAAAATATTAACCGATAATCTTGATATTCTTAAGGCCGTTGCTCAAGAACTATTGGATAAAGAAACCATTATCCTTGACGATATTAACCGGATTACCGCCGAATTAAGACCGGATACAGCCGAAGAACCAGCCGAGGCCTAAGCATTAAATATGCACCATTGCATCGGCATGTTAAATTCTAAATCCCCTCTAATTATGGGGATTCTCAATGTAACACCTGATTCTTTTTCCGATGGCGGACTCTATATTTCCCCTTCCCGACTCCGGGAAGGGGTTGAGACAATGCTCCTTGACGGAGCACAAATCATTGATGTAGGCGGTGAATCAACCAGGCCTTTTGCCCACCCGGTTAGTACCGAAGATGAACTCCGCAGAATCATTCCTGCCATTCAGGCAATTCGCGATCTATCCATTGATATACCCATTTCCATAGACACCACCAAGGCTGAGGTCGCCCGAGCAGCACTGGAAAACGGTGCAACTATAGTTAACGATATAAGCGCATTGCGCTCCGACCCGGTGATGATTGATGTTGTTAAAAAATACGATGGTCCAATCATTATCATGCATATGCAGGGCACTCCAAAAGACATGCAGATTGCCCCGAACTACGATGATGTTATTGAGGAAATTATTAGTTTTTTCAAGGAAAGACTCTATGCTATCATCCGTCAAGGCATTGATCCAAAACGAATTATTATTGACCCAGGCATAGGATTCGGCAAAACTGTTGAACACAATCTCACCATTATTCGTAATTTATCTGCATTTAAAACGCTTGGTTGCCCAATATTACTTGGGCACTCCAGAAAATCATTCCTTGCCAAGGCATTAGATCTGGAAGTCAACGAGAGGGATTGCGCCACAGCTATGATATCCACCCTATGCTGTTCCGCCACACGCAAAGCCGACATCCTTCGGGTACACAATGTCGCTCTCACCAAACAAGCCGTTAAATTAGCTTCCTTACTCTCGAACAATTAATCTCCTCTACTCTAAGCACTCCTCATACCTGGTCATAAGGTTCGTAACCAACTGTTTTAATACAGTGCTCATTTGTAAGTGGTCACAGCTGCCTCAGGTTTATGCAGTTGCTGCTGCTCGCTATAGCCCTTCTATGCGGACGGGGAACCGAATGAAGATGAGGTACCTGTAACCACTTATCAGTCCTCTAAGACATATATCAACATAAATATTTCTGGACACTAATTTTGCTTAATATAATCTCTGAGACCGACCACCAATTATACTATACATTAACCAATTATTTTTTTGGCCTTACTACTATAAGCTAAAGCTCTAGTATAAAACAATATAATAAGAAGAAGAAGAAGAAGAAGAAAATGGGAAATATAATAGGTATACGAATTAGAGAATGCGAATCATCCTGATACTTGGAAGTAAAAATATACGGAAAGCAGTAATGATATAATAGAAGCGGCTAACATAAGATAAGGGCCAAAAAGTGGGTCTTCATGCAGATCGGTTAATATTTTTTCGATTCCTTTAAGACCAGCTGTGGGATCAATGAGTTTTTCACGAACGGA
>JAOTSI010000282.1 GCA_029865005.1 Desulfobulbaceae bacterium | reverse complement strand
CTGTTCTTCCGTCACCGACAAAGATCGCCCTACGACAAAACTTCAGGGACAACCATATATTGTTCATACATTTCCAGGTTAAAGCCGACCAGAAAGGTGGTTCCAAAACGGAGGGTGGGGGCGCGTAGATTACCACTGGGTCCCATAACCTGCTTGAGAATGGATTCCATGTCTTCCGTTTTGGGATCCCAAGCACGAACCTTTTTACCCTTGGCGGTGACAATAAGCTCCGCCGCCTGCAGCAACTCGGACACTCCGTTAATATCAAATCGCTCCTTTCGAGCATCACTAATTGTTACAATGCTTGCCTGTTGCGCGTCAAGAACCTCTTGCGCCTTCACACAGGATTTTCAGCCCTTCCTAAGATATGCCCAGTCTATCTGCATGATAACTCACCTAATTATTTATGACTACTTTTTGATTAGCAGGGAAATTTTCTGGTCCAGCTAATAAAAATAACGAAAATGGGAACTAGATATTGAACCATACTGTTTGTATACTCAATACGTTACTCCACACAACAGCAATAGCTTTTAATATCAATTGAAACATTGTACTATCAACACGGTAGCATATCAAGCACATCGCTCATCGTAACCAAGCAATCTTGCCCGCCATTGAGCTTCATAAGGAACTTCATGTGGAAAATCTTACCGGACAAAGCCTCGGCCAATACCAGGTGATCAGCCCCCTCGGTGAGGGTGGGATGGCCGCCGTATTCAAGGCCTACCACCTCAACATGGATCGTTATGTCGCGTTAAAGGTGCTTCCCCGCCATTTTTCCAAACAATCAGACTTTCTCGCTCGTTTTTCGCAAGAAGCCCGCTTAATAGCCAACCTTGAACATCCCAATATTCTGCCGGTCTATGACTTTGGCGAATCAGATGGTTACACCTATCTGGTCATGCGTCTCATAGAGTGTGGCTCCCTCTCCGATCTGCTCCATTCCGGTAAACGTTTAAGCTACGGTCAGATCCAGCGCTATATCTCCCAAGTGGGAGATGGTTTGGGATACGCCCATTCCCGTGGAATTATCCACCGCGACATTAAGCCAGCTAATATCCTCATCGACAGCATGAACAACTGCTTACTCACCGATTTCGGGGTCGCAAAAATGATTGAGGCAACCAGTCACTTAACAAAACCGGGAAGCCTCATCGGCACCCCTTTTTATATGTCGCCCGAACAAGGCATGGGTCGTCCAATTGATCCGCGTAGCGACATCTATGCCTTGGGCGTGGTGCTCTATCAGTTGATCACCGGCGTACTGCCCTATAATGCAGAAACGCCCATGGCAGTGATGTTTAAGCATATCCACGATCCGTTACCCCCTCCGGGCCGCCTAGTGCGCGATCTTCCGGAAAATATAGAACGAATCATCCTAAAGGCCCTGGCCAAAGACCCTAATGAACGGTATGAAACCGCCAAAGACCTGGTCACCTCACTTAACAGCGCATTCCAGGATGTTTCCCCGGATACAACCCCGCTACAGATCAATATTGTGGAAGACGCCCATTGTCCTCCAACAGCCATGAATGACGCTGAGACCATAGCTTCTCCTGTTTTGCCCGGCCATGGCAAACCTAGTGATCACAACAAATCCTCTCATAAACAAACGACGGTAAAGAAATTTTCTCTGCAACTCCCAACTGCTCTAATCCTTTGTGCTCTTACCCTTACCGCTGCTACCATCGGATATTTTGCATCTCAAGACCAACAACCACTGTCCGCTATTTCACAACCGGAAAAAGTGCAGTCCCATATGGCGACGTCTCTGGAGTCCGAGACCCTGCCGATGCCAGCAGCCCTGCCACCCAAAGAACCAGAATCACCAAAACCGGTCAAAGAAACCCAAACGGTGCAGAATCAAACCACAGAGACCTTAGACAACGAACACCGCGCTGTTTCCCACAACGCCCTGCCCGCCCGCACCCCTGAGCTAGCTGAACCGTACTGTCAGCGCGGTTATATCTTTTTTGATGAAGAGAATTTCTCCAAGGCCCTAGAGGAGTTCACCCAATGCCGTGCAAAGAGCGGGACTTATGCCCTCCATGAACTGGAAATCGAGGCCGCAGCCATGGCGGTGCTCTCTGAAGCACGAGCAATATTGGTGAAAACAGGGAATAGTGAGAAATCATTTGAAATCATGGACAAAAGCCTAAACAGCCCAACTGCCCCATCCTGGCTACGTTGCGAACGGGCTCAATTAAACATGGATCTAGAAAACTATCCAGGGGCCTTGCAGGACTTCGAAACCTGCGCCCAGGCAAAAGATCTCGATGGAGAATGGAGTCAACAAATACAGAGCGGCAGTGAGGAAGCACGCGGCAATATCGCCGTAAAACAAGGTGAGCTAAAAAGAGGCCTACAACATTTTCAAAACTGGGCTACCTTGGCTCCAAAAGATGCTGAGCCCCACTGTTATATCGGTGATATCCATAGCGACCTTGAGCAATATAAACTTGGACTGCAAGCCTTTCAGCAATGCGCTCAACTCGCCACGGATCCAGGTGTTAAACAATGGGCGGATTACTCAATAGCTGTCACCGGTGGTTTATTGGCCAAGCAACAGGGCGATCCAGAACAAGCCATCGTTCTTCTAAGCAAAGCGCTTACCCTGAATCCTCAAGAAATATGGCTCTTCTGCGAGCTGGGAGAACTCCATACGACCAAGGCGCAACATACCGAGGCAATAAAATATTTTCAAGACTGCCTCTCTATGGCTGCCGACGACCAGGACCTTATGGAATGGGCCAAAGATATGCTTAATGATCTACAATAATATTATTTTGTTCATAGTCGCGTTACTCCTAATGACCATTGGCAATAAAAAACTAAAAAACAGGCAAATAACACTTTAAGAACTGTATATTGACACACAATAAACCGAGACTTTCATGTCCAGCATGGAACTGGCTATAATCATAAGATTATGGTGAGTTGCCCATGAAAAAAAACTACCCCCTCCTCACTAAACACCATACAGAATGACAGAGTGATGGATTGTTTTCAACGGATTTCCATTCAAAACAGGGAAATAACCCGCAACTCTGACTCCTGACCCGAGGCAATATTTCCCAGGAAAGGATAATCAATTTCCCCTGAGATGTGTAACTAACCTACCTCTTGCTAAAGATTCAGTGTTAGGCTAACGGCAATGACTCCTAGCAAACACTGCGTCCTTGGTTTTTATAAGTCAACTACTCCATTGTGCCTTTTAACCAAACCAGAAAACGACTCTTCCGCCCGCCCACCACCTATGAGCATTTACAATAAAAATATCGTACCTGAACACAGGGTTCGTAACTAGCTGATTTAGTATAGTGCGAATCTGTAAGTGGTCACAGGTGCCTCAGATTTATAAGCAGTTGCCTTTGGTCGCTTGCTCGCTATAGCCGTTCCATGCGGGCAGGGGCAACCGCATGAAGATGAGGTACCTATGACCACTTACAAAATATCTGTTTGCTGGGCTGGTTCATCACCAACAAAGTGTTGGGTACCAAACATAGAAAAGTTTTATAGTTTCAGGCTATTGAAAATGAATTTCGTCCATTGAAATGTATCTTCTTTTCAAAGTGTACCTCAATCACTGCAACGATCTCTTCTTGCTTGAAAAAAATCAAACATTTGATCCGTAAACATATTTAGAATTAGACACCAACATAAACATGAAACACCTGTGATCAGATAAATAATTTTTCCTGAAACTATCCTGAAAATAAACAGGAAAAAGATAAAAGAAGGACTTATTACTTATTCATTATGTACAATACCGACAACTAAAGTCTTAAAAGGTTCAGTAAATATAATTGGCGAATATATGTTTTCTATAATAAAATAAATATAAGGAACTTACCTTCTCATATCCACCAGTAGCAATATTACTCCGCCCGAGTAGCGACGGGAAAAATATTCACGATATGGGAAGGCGAACAGTAATATTGCGACTTGGTTTTCAGGTTCTCACCTGTAAAAATGAAGGAGTGTTCTGCATTAATTAGTGTCAATGTGATATTGAACGTAAAAAGCCATCGCTCAGAAACGGATCTCGACAGTGCTGCCAAAAGAGGATTACGAACTAACTTCGCTCGTGGAAATCCTTATCAACCTCACATGCGGAGGGTCATTCTTCACAGTCTTGGTACCTAGCCATATGAATCGATACAAGACAGGAAACTAGGCAATAGCTAGGTTAATCAAAAAAAGTAGAACGTCTCTTGGAGGGTAAAAATGAAAAAAGAATCTCATGTCATAGGAATAAGTGGTGCCAGTGGATTTGTAGGTTCAAACTTGTGTCGTAAATTCCAGGAAAACGATTGGAAAGTTATTTCCTTAGGCCGTAAAGAATTTGCCTTGTCTCCAGAATCACTTGCCGAACGGTTACAGGGTGTTGATGTTATAATTAACCTGGCCGGGGCTCCAGTTATCAAGAGGTGGACGAACACCTATATGAAAATTATGTATCAAAGCAGAATTACATTGACTAAAAAATTTGTTAACGCCTGTAGTTTAATGGAAAATACCCCTCGCGTTTTCCTCTCTGCCTCTGCTATTGGTTGTTATACTCCAACTGGTACTCATACTGAAGATGACAATAATTTGGCTAACGATTTTCTTGGACACCTAACCAGTGATTGGGAGCATGAAGCATTCCGGGCCAAAGAGTTTGGTAGCCGCGTAGCTGTTTTCCGCTTCGGTGTTGTTCTCGGACAAGATGGAGGTGCTTTAGCGAAGATGATTTTACCTTTTAAACTTGGGGTTGGCGGAACCATTGGTAATGGCAAACAACCTTTTTCCTGGATACATATTAAAGATCTGGTACGGGTTTTTGAGATCGCAGTTGATGATCCATCCTATGAGGGTGTTTATAATATGACTGCTCCTAATCCTACTACCAATTTAGGCTTAACTAAAGCACTTGGCAATGCCCTGTCAAGACCGACCATTTTACCAGTTCCGGTCTTTGTTCTTCGTCTGCTGTATGGCGAAGGAGCACAAGTACTTACCTCCGGGCAAACAGTTTTACCAAAAAGGATATTAGATAGTGGTTTTAAATATAATTTTTCCTCTATTAAAGAAGCTGTTACTGACTGTTTAATAAAGTAATAGGAAATTGTATGCGTATTTGGGACATAGATGTTGGTTTTTTAAATGCAAAAAGCCTATTGGGTGAGCATCGAGAACTACATGGTATATATTCCATTATCACAAAGGGCAAAACTGGATATTCCCGCCACCCAGAGACCCTTCGCTGGGTTTCTCGTTTGTCAGGACTGGCAATGCGTCATGAATTTATCGTTGCAGAGATGACCTTGCGGGGATTTAAGCACCATAGTCCCCTTGAAGAAGATAAGAGTAGTGTAAGTTGGCCAGATCTATTTATTGATCACCCCGCAGATCAGTACAGACTACTACAAAACAAATACCTAAACAAAGAACAGGGGCGCATACCTTTACCAAAAAATATTAATGAATTATGGGCCAGCCACAAGTATTCTGCCATGGCCAGACACCCAGCTTTCGGAAAAAATATTGGATCGCTAGTGGCAGCCAGTGAAATATCTTTTGATGGTTTAGCAGAAAAGTTAGTTCTAATTCTTCGAACATCACCAACCCAAGGACGTTTAACAAATGCACTTTCCCACATGTGGGGATATGTGGCTAAATATTCAGAGGCTAATCCGCAAGAATTAACAAACAGTGAACTACTCATGGAAATTCAGGATCATTCACAAAAACATAATATCGAATATTTACTTTGCTCAACAGCCCTAGGCGAATTAAATCCCTGGTGCTAATTTTTTTATTTATGAAGAAAATTTGGATTCCAATTGTAATACTACTGCTGCTTACCAGTGGTTACGGGGCAAATGGGACTTCGGAGCTAGAAACTATGAGGACCAAGCTATGGGGACTGGCAAAAACCTATGGGGACAGGCGAATAATAAGTGACACAAAGTACAAAATCTATTATTGATACATAATCAACAATTAACGGAGAAAATCAGATGCCAAGAATAGCCAGAATGCTAGTTAAAGGCGAGCCAGCCGTGTACCATGTCATGACCCGAACGGCCTTAGACGGCTATGTACTTGGGGATGTAGAA
>JAOTSI010000281.1 GCA_029865005.1 Desulfobulbaceae bacterium | reverse complement strand
GAGGGACTTTGGTGTTCCCCAGCTTAATGGTTTCCACTTGTCTGGGGTGGATAAGTTTATGGAGTTGGAGTCTGGCATATTTGAAAAAAAGAAGAAAGCGAACCACTTTAATTCCTCCGCCGGTGGAGCCTGCGCAACCACCCACGAACATAATGGAGACCAGAAGAACTTTACAAAATGGTGCCCAGGTATCAAAGTCGGCGGTGCCAAATCCAGTGGTGGTAATGATGGAAACAACTTGAAAAAGAACATCGCGCACATTAAGTCCGAAACTGCTGTAGGTCCCGTAAAGGTAATTGGCCAGAACCAGGAGTCCGGTGGCTGCTAATATGATAGAAATATATAATCGAAATTCTTCATTCTTCCAGTAAGCTTTTAGGTCTCCGTGTAGTGCGAGGAAATGGAGTGAAAAGTTTGCACCGGCCAGTAGCATGAAAATGATGATAACTATCTGGACGTAGGTGGAGTTAAAATAAGAGATGGATGCATTATAATTAGAAAACCCTCCGGTGGCCAGAGTTGCGAAGGAGTGAGTGAGGGCGTCGAAAAAATCCACTCCGCCAAACATTAGAAGTATAGTCTCCACCACGGTTAAAAGAAGATAAACAGACCATAATATACGGGCTGTATCTTGAATCCGGGGCGAGAGTCGGTCCTTGGTTGGGCCAGGAACTTCCGCCTGAAAGAGTTGCATCCCGCCGATGCCGAGGAGGGGGAGGATGGCCAGGGTTAGAACGATAATTCCCATGCCGCCAAGCCAGTGGGTCATGCTACGCCAAAAAAGTAGGCTTTTGGGTAGAGCTTCAATGTTGGAGAGAATTGTAGATCCGGTGGTGGTGAAACCGGACATGGATTCGAAAAATGCGTCTATAAAGTGAGGAATGGCTCCAGAGATATAATATGGAAGTGCCCCAAGGAGAGCTAAGAAGATCCAGCTGAATGAGACTATGGCAAAACCATCTTTGTAGCCTAATTCTTGCTCTGGAAGAAAAAAGAGAATCAGAGATCCGCCGCAGAGCAGTCCGATGAGGGAGCATGCTAAGAATGTACCCATCATGGAATCTCCGTAATAGAAACTGAAGGGTAGGGGGGTAAGGAGCATGAGAGATAAAATGATGAGTAATCTTCCCAATAGATTGAGAACTCCGCCAATACGCATGGATAATTACCGTTTATTTTTCGTGAATGGGTAGCTTCGGTTGAAAAAACCGTAGGGCTTCCGAGGTGAGAAGAAAATATTCATCAGCTCGGCGAGAAAAAGTTTTCAATGGCGTTTGAAGCATCTTTGGTGAAGAAAACAACCATATTATCACCAGGTTTGATGATGGTTTCTCCAGAAGGGATAAATGTCCATTGGTCCCTAACAACCGCTCCTACCAGGGAGCCTTTTGGGAAATGAAGATCTTGAAGAGGGATATTGTCAAAATTTTTATGTTGGGGAACGACAACTTCCATGACCTCGGCATCGGTGTCAAGTATGGTAGCCACTGAGACTACAGAACCTCGACGGACATATCGGAGGATCATGTCTGCAGCTACCTGTCTAGGGCTGAGTGCCACATCAATCCCCAATTTGCCGAGCATGGGCACGAAATCGTGGCGGGTTATTTTGGTGATGCACCGTTTGGTGCCGTGGTGTTTGGCCAGTAGGCTGGAGAGGATATTGGTGGTGTCGGAGCCGGTAACCGCAAGCACTAGGTCGGCTAAGTCGATTCCCTCCTCAATTAATTCGTTAGCGGCTAAGCCGTCAAAGTTGAGGACAATGGTGTTCGCGAGGTTTTCAGACAGAAATTCGCAGCGTTTGGTATCTTCTTCTACCAATTTAATTTCAACCCCAAGTTCCTCAAGTTGTCTGGCGACCATATAGCCGATATGTCCGCCACCGATGATAAATATTTTGTTGGGTAGTTTGCTCGATACGTTGAAGAGTTTTTCCACCTTGGACATATCATTTTGGCGGACCATGAGATAAATTTTGTCCCCGGCCTGAATCGTATCGTTGCCTCGGGGAATGATGGTATACCCTTCTCTGATTATAGCGGTGATTACGTACTGATGGCCGCCGTGTATTTGCCTTAGTTCCAGTAGGGAATGACCCACCAGGGAATTGTCGTCATTGACATGGTAGCCGAGGAGAAGGATTTTGCCGTCTGCAAAGTGAGCGGTATCAAAGGCCTCTGACACATGGACAAGCTTGACGATTTCCTCGGTCATGGCCCAGTCAGGACTGATGAGTAGGTCAATGCCAAGGGCTTCTTCGTTGAGAGGGAGTCCTGGGGTGAGAAAATCTTCGTTGCGGACTCTGGCGATTCTGGTGGCTACATTATTATATTGTTTAGACATAATGCAGGCCACAAGATTTACTTCATCGCTGTCGGTTACTGCAATGAACAAGTCAGTTTTGGCGACTCCGGCTTCAGCAAGGGTGCGGGCTGAAGCACCGGAACCAGAAACGGTCATGATGTTCATCTCGCGTTCAAGACGTTGGAGTTTCTCTTCATTACGGTCGATAAGAATCACGTCTCTATCTTCCGAGGAAAATTTTTTACATAGGTATTGACCAACTAAGCCGGCCCCGACGATCATTATCCGCATGGGGTATATCTCCAGTAATTATGCGATAAATGCGAAAAAGAATGGGGTGACTATAAGTCGTTACGGATATTATTGCAAGGTCGGTGATCAGGTGGTGAAAACCTTGTTTGCCAATTGATGAAAGCCCATGTGGGCCGATGGTTGCGGTGAACTGTTACCGATCCGTCCTGGTGAAAATGACAGAGAGAGGTAATATATTCTCGAAGTTTATTTTGTTCATCATCATTAATTTCGTTGAACATCCAGCTGAAAGATTCGTAGGCTGCTTTGAATGAAGAGTAGTGGCAACGGGGTTCAGCTTCTATAAAATCAACTTTGGCATAATGGCCCATTTGGTAGAGAATGTTGATGGTATAGATATAATCAGGTCCCGGTGATAAGGTTCTGCCAATTGCCTTAAAGGCAGCTGGGTCATAGGGTCCAGAGCCAACTCGGTCTGTGATGAATACTTGCTCGAAGGCGAATCGGGAAAGTTTTTCAAGGGCGGGTTTTAATGCGGGAAGGTTGAGGGAGCGTGAAGCAATGGTAACATTGTGGGGTGAAATTCCAGCTTGTTTCCAGGAGTCTTCCCAAGCTAGAAGGTGAGTGCTTATATTTTTAACCCCTTCTTGTGCAGCAGAATTTTGGGCAATGGACAGCATTTTTTGCGAGAAATCAAGAGCTGTTACGTGGGATACCATCTTGGCTAGTGGTAGAGCTAGAGTGCCCGGACCTGCTCCCACATCAATTACTCGCCAATTTTTTTTTGGTTTCATCAGGGAGAGAAATTGGCTGACGTAAGAAGGATCTTGTGCCCTGGTGCTGAAGTCTAATGCTTTTTTGTTCCAGTTTTCTCGAGAACTTTGCTTGGGTAGTCCTTGGGGGTGGCGGCGTCTCAGAAGCTCCCAATCGATATTTTTCATGCCCGTACCTTTTATCTTTTATCAAAACGGAATGAAATAATTTGACAGAGTAGCATGGCTATGATTAAAATAGCAAGTTTTAGTAAAACATCATGCGAAGGCGACCTAATTGCCCAATGCTCCAGCATGATTGGTTTTCTATTTTAAATCGTAATGTTGTGATTATGGTGAACCAGTCGGCTCGTTACCTCCGTAGAGGGGCAAATGTTGTCAAGTGGCGGCAATAGAGCGCTTCGCCGAACAGTAAAAAGGATATGAACAATGAGTAAAAGAACTTTCCAACCAAGTAACTTGAAAAGAAAAAGAACCCATGGATTCATGGAACGTATGCGAACCAGAGCCGGACAAGCGGTCATTAAAGCAAGACGCGCCAAAGGGCGTAAACGTTTGGCCGTTTAAGTACGTCGTAAAAATGTTTGAACTCCCTAAATCAGCATTATTGAGAAAACCCTGGGAGTTCGAACTAGTATACCGGCGTGGGAAGAGAGTACGCGGTAAAGGATTTGCAATTATCTTTTTGCCTAACGAGAACAACAGTAATCGGTTGGGTATAAGTGTGCATAGAAAGTTGCGAGGGGTGGTGCAGCGTAATCGGATTAAAAGGATATTTAGAGAATCATTTCGCTTACACAGAGACATCTTCCCTCCAGCTAGTGATATTGTCGTCACCGTGCGACCTGATTTTGCCTTACGTAATCTCAGGCAAGTGAGTGCGGAGATGGAACGTTTGTTTTTAACTCCTGATCGTATGGAACCACGAGATGTGTAGTAAGTGTCCGGATAATCAACTGGATTCTCTAAAACATTCGACCTCGCCTGTTAAAATGGGTCCCGCGATTCGATTTTTTTTAACCTTAATTAAAGGCTATCGATATTTTATCTCTCCGCTCTACCCTCCCACCTGCAGGTATATTCCGACCTGTTCCCAGTACGCCGCTGACGCAGTGGTTAAATATGGGGTTATTCGTGGCCTCTATTTGGCGTTTTGCAGGTTGCTCCGCTGCCACCCCTTTACCAGGGGCGGCTATGACCCGGTGAAATAATCACTTTCACCGAATAATTATGAACAGTTTTGTTCGAGACCAAATTTCGCGGATTAATTAAAATTGACTTTTTTAAATATTTAAAGAATCATTTTTTCGCCTAACAGGGAGATTTGGTTAATAAACCAAAACGTAATCGGTTCATTTATCCTTTTTATTGGCAATTAATCTTGTATCATATGTTCGTTTTTTACGGACCGCTATTTTTCTTTATTTCGGATAGGAATATCCGGCAGAGGTAACACGTATGGACATGCACAGGGCTTTGTTGGCCGTTGTTCTTTCATTTTTTATTATCACTGGGTATAATTACCTTTTTGTAAGGCCAGCTATGCAGGCTAATATTGAACAGCAAGCAGCCGAGCAAGCAAGCGAGGAACAGCAACAAGTTGCCTCTTCCACTTCGCTACCCGCTAAAACGTCTTCTCTTGATTCTGCTTCGACAACTACTACTTCTACTCCGGCTTCGGTGCAGTCTACTGTAAATAAAGAAGCTGAATTGATTGCTAATGCTAAAGAGATATTTATTGATACGCCGCTTTACAGTGTTGTTATTAATGAATATGGAGGTGGTTTCAAGAGTTTCCTTCTTAAAAAATACAAACGTGAATTGGCAGATGACTCTCCGCCGATGCAGTTGGTAAAAACAACCGTTCCTGCTGAATTACCCTCGCTTTTTTCTCTGGACAACGGGGAGGGTACAATTTTGCCTCTTTATCATGCTGAACGCAACCAAGTTGTGGTTACGGAAGAGGGTGGGCGGGTGTCCTTGGAGATGACTGCTGATTTTAGTTTAAATATTTCCATTGTTCGTACCATGGTATTTTCCCCCTCTTCTTATATTATTGAACAGAGTTATCGGGTGATAAATTATGGAGAGGACAATTATCAAATATCACCTGCTATTGCCTTAACTAATCGACCTTTTGCCGAATCAACTATGGCCAGTCGGTATATGTTTAGTGGGCCGGTAGCCTATATCGATGAACAGTTGCATGAGGTAAAGGGTGGTAAGCTAGAGGACGGCGATAAAATCTTGAGCGGCAAGGTTCAATGGGCAGCCTATGAGGATAATTATTTTCTTTGTTCTTTGCTCCCGGCAGAGGGAATGAACAATACCGTGACCATGCATTTGGAGGGAGAGAATGTTCGTTCGCTTCTTTCATCTGGACTCATGACTATTGGGCCTGGTGAGACAAAGGAATTTAATTATTCAGTATTTTTTGGTCCAAAGAAATTATCCTTGCTCAAAAAGGTTGATGAGAATCTTGCAAAAGTCGTTAATTTCGGATGGTTTGATCTCATAGCCAAGCCCATGCAATGGCTTCTTAATTATTTTTATGGCTTCTTTGGGAATTACGGAGTGGCTATTATTCTTCTTACCGTCGTTATAAAATTATCTTTTTGGCCTATCGCTCAAAAAGGTATGAAATCAATGAAGAATATGCAAAAGCTTCAGCCTAAGGTTGCTAAGCTGAAAGAGAAATTTAAGGATGATCCTCAACAGATGAATCAAGAGATGATGGCTTTGTATAAATCATACAAGGTTAATCCGGTGGGTGGTTGTCTC
>JAOTSI010000031.1 GCA_029865005.1 Desulfobulbaceae bacterium | reverse complement strand
TTTGTCAAGGTCGCTGCGGCCCATAAAACAGCCATGGTTATTGGTACCACCGGCTTGAGCAATGAAAATCTTCAGGTTATCGGATCTTTAGCAGCTGATAATTTTCCCTGCGTGCAGGCTCCTAATATGGCAGTTGGAGTTAATGTTTTGTTTAAACTAGCTGAGAAGACTGCCGCTATTCTTGGTGACGACTATGATGTTGAAATAGTTGAATCCCATCATCGGATGAAAAAAGATGCTCCCAGTGGTACAGCCCTTAAGCTTGGTGAAATGGCGGCTAAGGGACTAAATCGTGATCTCGCTGAAGTAGGTGTTTATGAGCGACACGGTATGATTGGTGAGCGTACGGATAAAGAGATCGGTATCCAGACCATCAGGGCTGGGGATATTGTTGGGGAACACACTATTTATTATGCCGGGGCAGGAGAGCGTATCGAGATCACTCATCGGGCTCACAGTCGTGATAATTTTGCTCAGGGTGCCGCCATGGCTGCAGCTTGGGTGCGTGGTAAGGGTAATGGTATGCATACAATGTTCGACGTGTTGGGGTTGGCTGACTTTTAAGGGTATTTCGTTTATCAGTTAACATCCAAAATTTAGAGGATAAAGTTAGAAGTATGCATACAGCATATATAGGGTTGGGCTCCAATTTGGGAGATTCTTTGGGGCTCCTGGAAAAGGCATGGCTTGAACTTGGTAATCATTCCGAGATTAAACTTATTTCCCTTGCTTCTCCCTATGTTAGTAAGCCAATGGACATGGTCAGCGAAAATTGGTTTGTTAATTCTGCGGGAAGCTTGATAACGACGATGAATCCCAGGGATTTATTAGATTTTCTCCACCAAACGGAAGAACAATTTGGACGTAAGCGGCCAAGTTCAACTCTTGGGTATGCTGATCGATCTCTTGATCTTGACTTATTATTTTATGATAATGTGGTGATTGATGGGGCTGGTTCCATGGTTATTCCTCATCCTCGCTTACATGAGCGTCTTTTTGTTCTCATGCCCTTGGGTGAGCTTGCACCAGATTTGTGCCATCCTGTATTGCATCGTACTATAAAGTGGTTACTCTCCGACTTAACGGTCTACAGCAGTGAGCAAGAAGTAAGACGGATTCAGTGGGACGAAACAATAGATTTTCGATAATAGATTGTTATTTAGTTGTAAATCATGTGTATCTGATCACAGGGTTTATAACTAACTGATTTAATACAGCGTGAGATAGTAAGTGGTCACAGGTGGTTCAGATTTATGCGTTGCCGCTGTTCGCTATAGTGCATCTATGCTGGCGTAAGCGTTCACCAGCACTACGCCTGCGCGCGATCAGACCGGATTCACATAGGATTAACTATAGCTCACTGGCCCTGCTTGCACACATGCGCAGTACTGGTAAACGCTTAACAATCCGATGTTATGGAACTCATTTTTATAACCCGGTGAACGGTTACATGCTGGCAAGGGCTACCGCATGATATTGAGGTGCCTGCTACCACTTACAATCATGTGGTTAATAATGATTTTAATTTTTGTGGTTAATGATGTTATACCCCGTCTTTTTTTATTTATATATAATGTACATTGACCATATAATGAATTATAGCTTTGATAATGGTTTACATTGCCGTAACTTATCAGAGGCCGCCGGATGAATCCCTTGAAGTTATTGGTTTTGGCTGTTTTTTTTTATATCGGCTGGCGATTGGTAAGGAAATCTTTGTTTCCCAATATAAATAACCACGCTGAACCAACGGTGCGTTCCGATAATATGGACAAAGTAAAAGATATATTGGTTGAAGATCCTGTATGTCATACATTTGTCCCTAAAAAAGATGCTATTCGTCTTCGCTATGAAGGTCGAACCTATTATTTTTGTAGTGAAGCGTGTTGTGACTCATTTAGCGTAACAGTCGAAGAAAACAAATAAAATAATATTTGGTTACAGGTTCTATAACTTGCTGATCCAGTCACGGCGAACATGTAAGTGGTTACAGGTGCCTTATGCTTATGAGGTTGGCGCTGCTAGCTAATGTCTATCTATGCTTGTAATATTATCTCGTGGGATTAACTTAAAAAATAAATATAGGGGAAGGGATGTATAAACCTAAATGGCGTTTATCCTCAGCGTTATTGCTGCTGATTTTCTCGATACCCACGGGTGTACTTTCTGAAATCTATAGTTATGTAGATGAACATGGCCACCGTCATTACACCAATGCTCCGGTTGATACCCGATATAAATTGACTAATACGGAGGGGAATGGTGGTAGAAAGGTTAAAAATTTTTCTTCGTGGAATAAGGATCGTATTGTTGAAATCTCTATTTATGATAAAATCATAGAATCGGCTGCCAAACGTTACCGGGTGGATGTGGCGCTTCTCAAGGCTATTATTCAGGTAGAATCGAGTTTTGATCGTTATGCTGTCTCTAATCAAGGTGCCCGAGGGCTTATGCAACTTATGCCGCAGACTGCCAAAGAGTTGCAGGTAACGGATTCGTTTGATCCCAGACAAAATATTTTCGGTGGTTCTCGTTACATAAAAGAATTACTAAATAAATATAATGGTAATCTCTCGTTGAGCTTGGCTGCCTATAATGCAGGACCCTCGCGGGTTGCTAAGAATGGCACAGTGCCCGCATTTACTGAAACCAAAAAGTATGTACGCCGTGTGTTAGATTATTATCTTTATTATCAGCATGATAATAGTATGGTTAGCAGTATTAAGGTGGGCGAAATGGTAACAGTTAACTGAAATATTTGTGATATTTAATATATGAGTCCCTTGAGTGACGACCTTTTAGTCCGTTCATTCCCTTGTACTAAATGAATATTTATCAGTATATTATTAATGGCTTGTGGTGGTTTTTAATGTGCCTTGGCCTCGAAACAAAATTTTCCCAAATCAATAGACTCATAAATTGTGAATAAAATATTTAACCTTCCAAATTGTCTTACCGGAGCTCGTTTTTTGCTCGCGGCCGTATTAGCATGTTTAATGAGTCTGGATCAGACCACCATGCTGGCTTTTATTTCGTGGTTTATTTTTTCTATAGCCGCCGCTACAGATTGGGTTGATGGTTATGTTGCCCGGCTTTATAAAATAGAAACGGTGTTGGGCAAACTCATGGACCCTTTGGCGGATAAGGTTCTCGTTGCCACCGCCCTGATCATGCTTATTCCACTTAACGTGGTACCCGCCTGGCTAGCTCTGGTGATACTTTGCCGTGAGATGATTATTACCGGTTTGCGTGGTGTAGCAGCTTCAAGCGGTATAGTGGTGGCTGCCTCAGGATTAGGAAAAATTAAATCTATTATTCAATATATTTCCTTGGGTACATTAATTTTCCCTGAAGGTATACTTCCCATTCCTTATCTGCATACTATTGGCTTGTTACTATTGTATGTTGCCTTAATTTTGACCCTTTGGTCGGGTTTTGATTATTTTTCCAAACTAAAAAAAGTTTTTTTTGAAGCCTCGGAATAAGGAACTTGAAAAAAAATAAATTAAATAAAAAAGAGTCTGCACAGGTAAGTGCAGACTCTTTTTTGGTACCTACAACAGGGTTTATAACTATAGGCCTTCGCAAATGACTTAATACTATAATTCTCGATTAACTTGCAGATATTTTGAAGCTCTAAGCCTTGAAACTTGCATTAAATCATTTGCGACGAGTTATAACTAATATACCGTGAGATAGTAAGTGGTCACAGGTGCCTCAGGTTTATGCAGTTGCTGTTTCTAGCTATAGACAATTTTGCAGGAGGGGGGAACCATATCAAGATAATCTGCCTGTGAATAATTATTAAATATTACCACCTTCTTCTTAATGCCTCCGAGAAGAAAATATTAAAATTCAAATCTTTCACTTTTCAGCACAGTCTTTTTCCATACCGTGAGCGATATATCTACATATCTTCATTATTCCTATGTCTAGGAAACGCCCCTAAAAAGTTATATTTCAAAGCAAGTATATTGTATAAAAGAGATTGACATTATTACGTTCCCTGTTCCCTATATCGCTTCCGTATTGATAAGCGATATTTGGTCGTTGAGAGTGCAATAGTCGTAAAGGTAACCAATTAGAAAAAGACCGCCGGTACATAAATAGAGGAGGCCGGTTAGCCATTTACCCATATACATACGGTGTACACCAAAAATTCCACCAAAGGTAAGTAGAATCCAGGCAAGGGAGTAATCAATGGGACCTTCTCGGTATTTACGGTCTGCTTGACGATCTAGGGACGGAATGAGAAAGAGATCGATTAACCAACCGATTCCAAGGAGTCCAAAGGTTAAAAAATATATAATGCCTGATATTGGTTTGCCGTAATAGAAACGATGTGCTCCCAGGAAACCAAATATCCACAAGATATATCCAATTGATTTCAAATGGGTGTTTGAGCGATGCATCATGGTATATACCCCGGCAAACTGGATGAAAAAAGCAAGAAGTGTTAGGGGGTTGGAAAAAATATATTATCCTATCCCGGAATCTTTTATTTACCTGCTTTTGTTTTTAGCCGTCTTCTCTAGTCAGGTAAGAGTTAGATAGCGCGACGATGCACTTGTTGCCTTTTATTGATCCTGACTAAAAATTCGGTCCAAATAATTGAAAAAACAAAATTTTAGATATTAATTATCTTCCGCACCCCTAAATAGTAACCTATTATATAAAACTTTAAATAAATATATAAAAAAAAATCCGGGTCGCACTTGCAACCCGGATTAAAATTTCTTATTTTATCGTAATGTATTGTTATTTTTGCAATTTAGTAGAAAGAATTTCAATCTGTTCCCGAATTGAACTCTTCAAAGACATTTCTTTAGTTATAGTTTTAATTGCGTACATAACAGTAGAATGATCTCGGTTATATAGGTTGCCTATACCGGCAAGCGAGAGTTCTGTATATTTTCTAGTCAAAAACATGGCCATTTGGCGAGGAAAAGAAATAACACGTTTACGAGATTTGGAGCGTAGATCATCGACGGTTACCTTGTATTGTGCCGCAATGAGTTTCATGATCATCTCTCCATTAAGCTCCACGGGACGGCCAATAATATCACGCAATACTTCTCTTATCATAGTTAAGTCAGCTTTTATATTGAGCATGCTAGCCTTAGCATTAATGCCAATCATGGTGCTTTCTATTCGCCGCACATCGCCATTGAGGTGGCGCGCAAGATAGTCCGCCGCCTCTTCACTAAGAGAGAGACCACTTACCATCGCTTTATGACGTATGATATTGAAACGTGTTTGGTAATCAGGAGCTTTAATTTGAGTAACAAGTCCTGCGGTCATTCGTGATTTAAAATCCTCGTCAATACCTTTAAGGTCGCAGGGAGCTTTTGCGGAAATTAAAATAACTCTCCGTCCCGTTTTAAGTAAATAATCTAAAACAATATTAAGTTCATCTTGGGTTTTAGTTTTACCGCCCAAAGTGTGAACATCTTCAACTAAAAGAATATCGCAACCGTTAACATATTTTTTACTAAATTGATCCATTGTGCCGGATTTTATTCCTTTTACCATCTCGTTGGAAAATTGCTGGGCTGTGAGATAGTGCAACCTGGTACCGGGTGCAGTGGACAAAACAGTATGAGCTACGGCTTGGGTTAAGTGGCTCTTGCCAAGCCCTGTGGTGCTATTGAGAAATAAACTATTGCCGAACCTGGTTTCCCCTTTAGCAATAGCATCGCATGCAGAGGAGGCTAATATATTAGACTCTCCGACCATGAATTGATCAAAAGTGTATGCCGGATGAAGGGCACGAAAGGCGGAACTTCCTCCTTGCATACCGGGTAGTTGTAATTGTCCTTTGATTTTGTTTTGACTAGGTGAAGTTGCCGTAGGACCATCAACTGATAATTTTATCTCCGAACTACCCATTCCAAATTCACTGAGTTTTGACTTTATTACCCCAAGATAACGATCTTGAACCCAAGAAAGAAAGTAGCGATCTGGACCGATCAATTCTATTTTTTCCTCACTACATTGTCTGCATCCCAGTGGCTCTATCCATAAATCATATTCGCCTGAAGGGAGACTCCCTTGAAGTGATTCCTTGATCGTGTTCCAAACCATGGCTTCTTCCTTATTCGTTACTATACGAGATATCCGTCCTATGTCTTCTGAACAGAATAGTACGACGAAAGATAATTTCCCAAAAATTAAAAAAAAATGAATGGAAAAAAATCTGTTATATTAATTAATTGAAATAGAACCTTCCCTGAATAGAAAGTTCCCCAGTGTTTATATGAAATGAAATGATATTCGATATGTTGAAACAATAAATACATCAAAAAGGGTCATGAGGTCAAAAGTGATTTGGCTTGATTTGGGCCTTACCTACGTTTCGTTTTCCCCATCTCTCCATCACCGTTATCAAGCGATGATTCCGTTAATAATAAGCGCAACTGCCCGAAACTAAGTTTTTTTTACTAAAAGTAGCTATTTTTAACACTAATACAAAACGATAAGGCACCTCTTCAAAAGTTATTAACAATTTTTCAACAATAGCTATCTTCGATAAACTCTAAAAACCTATTCATTGCTCCAAAAAACACCCTTTTTCTACTATTGAATGCTAAATGGTTTAAATAGTGTTCTAGGGCAAAGAGGTGTAAAGATAATTTTATTTTTAATGGGAATGATTATTGATATTATAATTGATACATTTGTGTCAATTTCATTCTGACATAGAAGTTTTGGTAAAAATTAGTTCTTTGGGCAAAAACACTAAAATTGAAAATCCCCTACCAGGGCCGAACAGCAAATTCAATAACTCTACCAGGGCCTGAATTCAGTGATTAGGTGGAGTGAAATAATTGTTACCTGTTAAGTGTTCGGTCTTTGGAGCTAAATATATAATAGTTATTTTTTTGTATAAAGGAGTACTGGGCATGTGAACCAGAGGTGCTATACTGTAATGACATGTCATTTTTAATGGGTTTCCAGATTTCGACCTTTTACTTGAAGGTGGCAGCCTGAAAAAGCCTGGGAGGCAGCCTTATTTTGTTTCTTTTGTTTGTTGTCAGGAAATAAGGACCGCGAAAAATAATAAATGTCCCAAAATCGGAGTTTCCGCTTACCTGCACAGGATTTTTAGTCGTCTTTATTATTAAGGCAATTGGCACCCACTATCGTAGAATAATTTTAGCCTTCATAACGAAGATGGCTAAAAATACAAGCAATATGGGATAATCTTTTTTTTCGCGGCCCTAAATATCCGTTTTTGAGGTTAGCAGTACAATGATATTATCTATCGGAGAAATAGTTTGGGATATTATTAAAGATCAAGAAATTTTAGGGGGAGCGCCGTTAAACGTAGCTTACCATTTATCTCGACTTGGTCAGAACGTCAGAATACTCAGCCGAGTAGGAAATGATGTACGTGGAAAACGTTCGGTGGCATCTCTAGCAGCAATGGAATTATCTGATCAATTTATTCAGGTGGATCCTAAATTATCTACCGGAGAGGTGGTTGTAAGTTTTAAAGACAATGAGCCATCATATAATATTGTGTGTCCTGCTGCTTGGGACGCAATTGAAAAGATAAAAGGAAATACTCAATTACTTGATGATCGTTTAATGGTGGTTTTTGGAACTTTGTCCCAAAGGGATCAGCGTAGTCGTGAAACAATTCGATATTATGCTAAATTGGCCGAAAAGGCGTTCTGTGATGTCAATTTACGACCTCCTTTTACTACCCCCGCTCTTATCCTTGAGTCGTTGTTTTTAGCCGATGTGGTAAAAATGAATCATGATGAATTGGATGTTATTGTTCAGTGGTCTAATTTTTCCGCGACATCACTTTTAGAAAAATTAACCGCAGTGCATACACACTTTGAGCTTGAGGTGCTATGTGTCACCAGAGGGGCTAACGGCGCAATACTCCTCACTCCTGAGGGAACTTTTACTCACCCCGGCTTCCCGGTGGATGTTGTTGATACCGTGGGTGCTGGGGACGCTTTTTTCGCTGTTTTGATCGATGGGATATTACATAATCTTGACTGGCCTGTTTGTTTACAACGTGCCAATAGTCTGGGCTCTTTGGTGGCTACTCATCGTGGAGCGACTCCTGAATATGATCTGACAGCTCTCAATTGGTGAGTTAAGGAGCTTTACATGAATCGACATGGCCTCTATATCCAACTCTTCAGCCTCCATGGTCTAATCAAAGGTCATGCGCCTGAATTGGGAAGAGATGCTGATACCGGCGGACAGATAAAATATATTTTGGAATTGGCGGTAGCCTTGGGTGGTCACCCGGAGGTGGAGAGGGTTGATGTGTTCACCCGATTGATAAGGGATAAAAAGATATCGGAGGAATATGCCAAACCTGTTGAAATGTTAACTGAAAAAGTGCGTATTGTGCGTATTGCTTGTGGCCCTGGAAAGTATATCCGTAAGGAGTTGTTATGGCCATATCTTGATGAATTTATAGATAATACTTTTAAATTTATTAAAAAGCAAAATAGGATACCAGATCTGTTTCATGGTCATTATGCCGATGGAGGGTATGTGGCTATGGAATTGGCCGCTGCCTTTGATGCTCCCTTTGTTTTTACTGGACACTCCCTGGGTCGCAATAAAAAGGCTAAATTACTCGCCGAGAAAATCTCTTCAGAGAAAATTAATAAACACTATAAGATAGATAAGCGCATAGAGGTTGAAGAACAAATAATCTCTCAAGCAAATCTTATTATAACCAGTACTCAGCAAGAGATCACCAATCAGTATGGATTGTACCAAAATTTTCATCGTGGAACATATGAGGTAATAGCGCCGGGAGTCGATCTGGAAACCTTTTACCCTTATTATCATAATCAGCTTGAATCACAGTCAAATGATGATGAAGTTTCCCGTCAGACTCGAGTCGGACTATTGCGTGAATTGTATCGTTTTTGGGTTGCGCCTCATAAACCGTTTATTTTGGCATTATGTCGACCGGATAAAAGAAAAAATATTCACGGACTCATTGAAGCCTATGGTAAGAGTAGAGAACTTCAAGCTATTGCCAATCTCGCCATTTTCGCTGGTATTCGTAAGGACATACAAGTAATGGGAGATAATGAAAAATCGGTATTAACCGACATGCTTTTAATGATGGATTATTATGATCTCTACGGGAAGTTGGCCATTCCCAAAAAGCATGATTTTGAATCAGAAGTTCCTGAATTGTATAGGCTTTGTGCAGAAAGCGGTGGGGTTTTTATTAATCCTGCTCTTGTGGAGCCTTTTGGCCTTACCTTGATTGAGGCATCAGCTTGCGGCTTACCGATTGTGGCAACCAATGACGGAGGGCCGGTGGATATCGTAAAAAATTGTACTAACGGTATTTTGGTGGATGTTTCGAAAATTGATACCATGGGAAAAGCTCTCATCAATATCCTTGCTGATCGGATCAAATGGGACGATTTTTCCTGTGGAGGAATTAACGGTGTACGTAATCATTATTCCTGGCAAACCCACTGCAGCAAAACCGTGAAGGCTATTCAGGCATTAGCGCCTTCCAATACATTGAGCGAAATTTCCATGGATACACATTCTCCTGTCCGAAAACCATTTGGCAAACGACTAACTGAAATTTCTAAATTATTAATTACCGATATAGATAATACCCTGGTTGGGGATAACGAACAGCTTCAAACATTGCTTCATCTCCTTGAAGGCAATAAAGAACGGGTAGGCTGGGGGATGGCAACAGGCCGTAGCTTAGACCTGACCTTAGATATTATGACGGAATATAATATTCCCATGCCAGATGTGCTTATTTGTTCGGTGGGAACTGAAATATATTACGGTCCTGACCTCCGTACCGATAAGGGGTGGCAATCTAATATTGCTCATTTTTGGAATCCGGAGAAAATCAAAAAAAGCCTTGAAGATCTTTCATTTCTTACACCTCAAGAGGGGGAAGGGCAGCGACGTTATAAAATAAGTTATTATATGGACGACGATGACGGATTATTGGATCAAATTCATCAATGCCTACACGGGGCCAAATTAAGATATCAATTAATATATTCCCACGGTAAATTTCTGGATATTCTTCCTTATCGGGCTTCTAAGGGTAAAGCGGTGGATTATCTACAAGCGAAATGGGAAATAGCACCGCAGGATATCATGGTGGCTGGAGATTCAGGAAATGATGAAGACATGCTCAAGGGAAAACAGCGAGGTTTGGTGGTTGGAAATCATAGTAATGAGCTAAAGAAGCTCAAGGGACGTCGATCGATTTATTTCAGCAAACATGGTCACGCCGGTGGTATCATAGATGGTTTAGGTCATTATCAATTTATTTAAGGAATTCGGAAGAGATAAATTGGTACCTGGTCACAGGGTTTATAACTAACTGATTTAATATAGTGCGAATCTGTAAGTAGTCACATGTGCCTCAGATTTATGCAGTTGCCGCTGCTCGCTATAGCCCTTCTATGCTGGTAGGGGGGCAACCGTATGAAGATTAGGTACCTGTGACTACTTACTTTTACTTACCTCTAGGGTTCACGCTTTTAGCAGATGAGCGAAAACGTAAGGCGTATACCATTTCCAGATAACGTCTGGTTTCTTCTCGCTCCAGGTTAGTGGCAAATTTCCAGAATCCGTATACGCAGGAAAGAGACAATAGGCGCTTTGCATAGCGTTGCCAGGTATAATGGTTTTTCACGCGCTGTAAACCGTTTTGTGAAATTTCATTCCAATAACCAGGGTCTATAGCACTTTTTTTAAAGAAATCGGTGAGCGATTCGGCAGATTGTGCCCCATGGTTAGGGTCTATATGGAAGCCTGAAATGGTATCTTCTATAATTTCAAGGGGCCCACCATATCTAGTTGCAAATGTGGGTAGACCGGAACTCATAGCTTCAATAACCGTTAAGCCAAACGCCTCGAAAAAGGCCGGTTGAACAAAAACTCCCTGCTGATCTGCTAAGAAACGATATAATTCTCCGGTAAGCCTTTTGTCAAGCCGCATTCCGAGCCAGCGCACGCAACCGTCGAGCTGATGGGTATCAAAGAGGGCGTGCATAAGATGGATTTGCTCAATTTCTTCCTCATCATTAGATTGATCTGGCTCTATACAGCCGCCGATGATTAATAAATTAGCCTTTTGCTGTAATTCCTCGCTTCCTGCATACCACTCGACTAATCCTGTAATATTTTTTATTTTATCCAAGCGAGCCATGGTAAAAATAGTTGGTTTGTTTTGGTCGATGAGGCAACCCCTGCTTTCTGGTAACACCTCACCAAAAACCAATCGTTCAATCTCTGAGGTAAGTTCGTAGAAGCGTTTTGATGTTTCTTGATGGGAAAAATATATTCGTTCATCAGCACCGGGGGATACTATGTTGAATTTTGGGTCAAAGACATCAATTCCATTGAGTACCCGGTAGAGTCCGGGCATGGTGAAGTTGGCATAACTTTCGTATTGGCCGACGATATGTTCACTCCCTGCAATTTCCTGGTAGGTGGAAGTTATGATAAAATCAGCTGTATTCATGGCAATGAGATCTGCGGTGAATTGACAGGAGAAGTGGTATTTATCCTCCATATTTTGCCAATAGAGGGCGGAGAAGAGATATTTTGTTTTTTCCAGAGCATGGGCGATATTACATTGAGTAACTTTAAGCTGGCGGCTTAACAAATAGGCTACCAGGTTACCGTCGGAGTAATTACCGATAATCAAGTCCGGTCGACACCCTAATTCAGTAAGTATTTCCTTTTCTACTTCACCAGCAAAACGTTCCAGATGGGGCCACACTTCAAAGCGAGATATCCATTGAGGAATGGGTTCGCCGTTATCATCTCGAAAGGGAACTCTTAAAATATGGACATTATCGGTATCGTTTACCTGTTCTAATGGTTGGGCGCAGGTAGTTTCATCTGCTTCTGGGATCAATCTGGATACTATGAGGATGCGGGGTTTAATATCAAGACCTTGTTCATGGATCCGGACTTGAATTTCCTTTTCAAGAGCTCGAACTTGATCCAAAATGTACACAACTTGTCCTCCGGTATCTGGAAGACCTAAAACGTTGTCCTGACCGAAATAGCCGTGGGGTGACACAATGACAATATTAAATATCATTGGAATGCTACTTAGGAATTTTTCTAAAGATTGATAATCGGGGGCTTCCAAAATATCGGCCAGTAAACTAAAATTATCTCGGATGATGGAGACTTTTCTTCCCCATCCCGGTTCAAATCCCAACTCTTTGAGCAGTGGCGCAATATCGGTCCATTGCGTATTAAGATCTTGTTTTTCTAATAATTCCATTCCAAGCAATAAGTTGTCTCGAAGAGTTTGGATATCTGCAATATTTCCATTTATCATAAAGGGGACATCGCGATGATGATGAACCCGTAAAAATGAGAGAAGCAGCTCGTTACCCCTGGCAAGATTTTGAAAAAGACGTCCGCTCAAATGGCGGTTGAGAAAGTCTACCCCCTTACCGATAGACCTGGTCTGACTCATTTTCGGGAAAGCGGACTCAAAGGGTCCGAGGTCAATCTCCAAGGGCCATTCTTCATCCACAGAGTCAACAAGTCTTTCTTTAATTCTCATATATGTGGTTGGGGGAATACCTTCACAGTGAGGTCGTTCAATATTGATTTGAAAATAGTGCCAAGAGGCTACTCGTGGACGCACTGCTAGGTATAGATAATTATCTACTAAGGCGGCCTCCTGAGTCTTGGCGAAAAATTCGGCTAAGGGGCTCTCTTTAAGTACAGCTCCCTGGGGAGTCTCTGTAAAAAGCTTAAATTCATCCCAGATGTCTGAGCGTAAAAATAGATTTTTATCCTTTTTTAGATAGCAATTAAGTAATTGTTGAATTTCTAGGCTGTGGGCGGCGGTAAATGCTACTACTTGATCAATACGCATGGTGTACCATTATATAAGGTGAATAAAATGATATATTATTACTAATCGTGACTGTGAATCCTGTGTTTTGTGTAGTTTTAGTGTATCTGGTCACAGGGTTTATAACTAATTAATTTAATACACCCCGAGATAGTAAGGGTTCACAGGTGTCTCAGATTTATTGTAGCTGCAAAATGTAATGGAGTGAACCTTATTATAAAGATTTTTTTTTGAAAACTTGATCAAATTTCAACAAAGGAAGGGGGGGAGGAGTAAATGGGAGATGTAAAAAGGGGGGTAATGACCGAAAAGAAGGAAATGGAGTAAAAAAAAGGACCGCAACCATATTGGCTGCGGTCCTAAGGGTATTAATTAATCTACATCATAAGACAGAGTTTTGGATACGGAATGGATTACATCCCCTTTTCCACCGCTGATATAATAGTAAAGTTTAGCCTCAACCAGGACTTCCTCGACATCGGTATCAAAATTCATGATATACCGTTCTTGTTGAGTATTCTTGGGTGGCAAGGTCAAATCAATGGTTTCCTTGATCTGCCATGCGCCATAACGCATGTCGCCATCAAGGTCTAACCCAATTTCAAACCAGGTTTTGGTTGCTTTGAAGAGTTCTGCTTTTGCAGGGTCTTTTACATTCAAGTTTTTGGCGGTCACTTCCAGGACCACTTTGCCTGACCACAGTCAGCCATCCGGGACACGATGTCCCGTCTTGTTTTCGATAAATGCGTTAACAACTGCGGAAGGAACCCATTTTTTCTTATCTTTTACTCCGGCAATTTTACCGGGAAGATGTTGATATTGTGCAATCTCAACGTTGAAACCAAGTCCTTCGGTTACGGTTTCAATATCATGACCACCTGGGAAGAGATGTCCTTTTTTCATGTGACATTCTTGGCAGGTTTGAGAACCACCATGATTCTGATAGGTATTTTGATAGCTACCGGAAAGTGTGTTACATTTAATGGTTTCTCCATCAGGTGCTTTGTATACGCCATGACATTGCATACAAAATACCGAACGGGTAATGTCAACAGTCTGGATAGACTCATGGGCATCACCGGCATCTACGTCGCTACCAGTGTAAATAACACCTTTTTTCGGTTCGCCGCGCAAGCCTTTTGCTACCTCGGTAGCTTTAATATGATGACAAGAGTAGCAACCAACATTGAGACGAGCTAATTGAGCTTTTGCTTTTTTTCCTTCATCTGTATCTTTCTTATCGAAAGAGGTGACGATCAAGCCTGCAAGTTCTTTAGCAAGTTTTTCAGAGGCATAATTAACCGCAGGCGCATGACAGTCGAGGCATTTCAAGACTTCGGCCTTGGTTACTGGGGTATTCCACTCTTTAGCCAGGCCAACGGCGATGAAGTTCCGCATGCCCTTGAGTGAGGAGACTATGGCTTTTGAATGCCAAGAATTTTGCCATTCTTTATAAACTTGTTCATGACATTCGGCACATTTCGAATCATCGAACATTGCTACCAATTCGTCAATTGTATCCGCTTCCTTGGCCATACTTGTTTGCACAAGGGCAAACATGGCGACGGCAAGGATCGCAAATATTTTCATTGTTGGATATATCCGCATTTATTTCTCCTTCTACTCTAATGCTTCAATAATAATTTATCTATAACTTTTATTCCCTATTTACAGCTTGTTAGTGTCGACACCCCCTTTTTGTTTTGCTGTTGATTAACGTTGATTAGCTATTATATATCCAAAAAATGATTAAAAACTATTCTATATAAGTAAAAAATCCATCGTAAAGGACTGGTTTTTAAAAATTTCACGAAGAAATACACTCTGGATAAATTTACTTAAGTTGATCTATGTTAATCGTTATACGACTAGAGTGTCAAGGAAACTTGTTTAATTTTGAAACAATATGTTGCGATATGAAATCTTTTTCTAATTTTTAAGCATATTACGTAATAAGAATATATTGGGTCACGACCCATGGTCACATTGTGTGATCATACCGTGAATTGATTTTTTTTTACGACATGCATGATATGTTTATATGGAAATTTAACGTAACTTGGGTAACAAGTTAGAAAAAGGAGTGTTTTTATTAATAGTAAGTATTGGTATTGATAAAACAAATGATTTGAATCACCCTTCATTTCATGGTATAGATTACGCTATTGTTCTTACTGGATTGATTTCCTATAATAAAAACCTGTTATGAGGGTAGGGTTTGTCATTTCGTACCCTCTGGGTCTAGTGTTAAGAATATAAATGCGGTCACCAAATATGTACCGTTCGTATGCGGCCATGGCTTGAAGTTGAACTTGCCAACCCGCTCAAATTACAAGGAAAGGACTCGGATAGCCATGAACAAACAACGCGCAGTAATTACATTTTTTGTGATTGCGGCATCCTTTAGCTTTGGATGTGTCGCAAAAAACAGTAATAATGGAACAGCCGGCTATATTGCCCCCACCGTTCCAGCTGACTCTTATCAGCAACAAGTTCCCAATACAGGAGGGGATAACCCTTTCTTCGCAGCGACCGGAACCGCCCAGCAACCTTTACAACCTTCACAATATGGCGCGCCTGCTGCAGGTCAAGAGCCGACACAGATGGCCCCGCGTTCAGATAGTCCTTGGGAAATGGAACCTAATGCCGTGCGTGAGCAAAACATGCAAAATCGACGTGTTGTTGCCGGACCAAATCTCCCTGATAGTGGACAGATTTTTAATGTAAAAAATCTTCCAGATGTTATCGCTGTTAATACTCATACCATAGAAAAAAATACCATGAACACCCAGCCTCTGCTGGAACATTTACGTATTACTGGATTACGTGTATTAAAAGATGGTAAGGCTGTAACTTTTAATGTTGAAAATGGTTTTAACCGCACCAATGCAAAAGCGATTAATACTGGCGGGTTGATGTTGACTGCTATGGTTAAATACGCTAACGACGATAGTGATACACTTCGCACTTGCGTACTCTTTAAAGAAAAGCGACTTACTTTCCAAAAGGGAGTGACCACCTTTACCACCAATCCTACTAACTATCCCCAGGTAGAGTCTATTGAGTCTCTTCAATTCTTTTTTATTCCAACTAAAGTCAGTGCAACTGGACAAACCGCGATGAACGGTCCCAAGATGCCTGATACCAGCCAGGTATTCCGGGTTGGAAATTTACCTGGAATGATTGCCGTCGATCCTTACGCGGTTGCGCAGCATTCCCAAGGCAAGGATCCTCGACTTGGCTTTTTACGTATTTTAAATATGAGATCTGAAGATGATGGTCAGACTTTTGATTTCACCATTGAAAATACCTTTGATCGTCAAGAGGCTGAGCCTATCCATGTGGGTAGTTTAATGATTACCGGTATGGCTCGTTATGAATATGACAATGGTGCAGATCTTCACAGTTGTATTTTGTTTGAGGAAAAACACATGACCCTTGATCAGGGTATTACCAATCTCAAAACAGATCCTACCCTGTATCCTGGGGTAAAAGAGGTTGAGTCTGTACAGATTTTCTTTACTCCTTGATCAACTTTGTTACATGGGCTAATTAATAGGCCCGAGACAGCCATGGCTGTCTCGGGCCTTTGTTTTTTTGTAGCCGTAAGTGGTGCTCACAAGCTTCTCGTCTTTACGCAATTGCTCCGCTCCCTCTCGGTGGAGGGAAGGTCTATGGTCAATGTGGTTAAGTTTAGGCTTACATGGGTCGATTTCGGTTTTGCCAGGCGACCCCAGAAGGGCATTAGCTACAGAATTATCCTTCTTCCTCTAAGGCCTTGCTAATAGAGGTTTCGATTTTCTCTATATGCTCTTGGGCTTCTTCCCACTGACCATAGATTCGTTCAAGTTTACGAGAAATTGTATCGTATTCTTTACTAGTTTCACTCCATCCTTGCCGATCCTCATAAAGAGTTGGATCCGCCATTGCCGCTTCCAGTTCTTCCTTACGTTTTTCCAGAATCTCAATTTCTTCCTCAGCAACCTTGGCTTGCTTTTTCCATGGTTTGAGTTTGCCGCTTAATTGTTGACGTATTTTAGCACGTTGTCGGCGTAACTCTTTTTTATCTGTTGTCACGCCACTGATTGGGATTTCAGTGTTAGGGGTTTTAGCTTCAGGTGAAGCACTACTATTGCTTTTTACTCTCTCTAGATAATCATCGATGTTTCCTTCAAATAAAGTTGCCTTGCCCTCTTTTATTTCCAAAACTTTATTAACAAAACCATTTGTAAAATAACGATTATGGGAAACAATTATAATTACCCCTTCATACTGAGCCATAGCCTCTTGCAGAACCTCTTGAGACGATATATCTAAATGGTTAGTGGGCTCATCGAGCAACATGAAATTAGCAGGGCGCACTAACATTTTAGCTAAGGCAACACGACTTTTTTCCCCTCCAGAGAGAACATTGACTTTTTTTTCCACCTCATCACCGCTAAACAAAAAAGCGCCCAGCAAAGAGCGTACTTTGGTGATCGTCATATCTTTGGCTGAATGATAAATAGTCTCTAATACAGTTGAATCGCCATGTAGTTCTCTGGCTTGATGCTGACCGAAATAGGACATTATCACATTGTGTCCTTGACGAATTTCACCATCGGCTTGTTCAAGACCTGATAAAATTTTTAGAAAGGTAGATTTACCGGCCCCGTTCACTCCCACTACTGCCAATTTGTCACCACGTTGAAGATTTAACGACATATCTCTAAAGATTTTTTGTTCGCCAAAGCTCTTACTTAATTTGTCAACTATGAGTACATCTCGACCTGAAGGGGCGGCCGGAGGAAAAGAAAAACTTATTTCTCTCTCCGTTTCATCAAGTTCGAGTAAATCCATTTTTTCTAATTGCTTAACCCTGCTTTGTACTTGACGTGCTTTGGTTGATTTTGAACGAAAACGTTCAATAAAGCGTTCAGTCTGCTTTATTTTTGCCTGTTGATTATCATAGGCGGACCGTTCAAGCTCTCTTCGAGAACTCTTTTCCACTAAATAATGAGTGTAATTGCCCCGAAAAACCGTTAATCGACCCAGGCTCAGTTCCCAGGTACTGGAAGTAACTCGATCAAGAAATAAACGATCATGGGAGATAATTATCATGGCACCTTGGTAATTCTGGAGAAATTCCTCCAACCAGGTAAGGGAA
>JAOTSI010000030.1 GCA_029865005.1 Desulfobulbaceae bacterium | reverse complement strand
TTTGTGTCGTAAGCTGGAGTTGTTGCAATAGCGACCGATGTCAAAGAGTAGAGGGGTGAGGGTACCGGATATCTTTCCCTGGGGGTCGTATCCACCGCCGCTCAATTCACCTTCGTTGTCAGGTGTCCAGCCATAACGTACGGTCATCTGATTCTGGGTTAGGGTTCCGGTTTTATCGGTGCAGATTATATCACAACTGCCTAAAGTTTCCACCGCAGAGAGTTTACGGACCAGTGCTTTCTTCTTTAAAAGTCTTTTCACTCCGATGGACAGGGCAATAGTCACCACTGCTGGAAGAGCAGTGGGGACAGCGGCAACTGCCAAGCTAATGGTTATAAAGGCTAGGGATATGAAAATGGAATTATCGAGGCCGTTGTTCATGTATTCTTTAGCTAAACAGACTGAAAAAATAAAAATACAAATGAAGATGATGGCAATCCCCAGCATTTTGCCGAACTTTTCGAGTCGTTGCTGCAGAGGAGTGAGCTTTTTGTCAGATTGAGTTAGAAGGGAAGTGATTTTTCCAAGTTCCGTGTCCATGCCAGTGGCTGCGACTACGGCGTGACAGTTGCCAGATACAATATTAGTAGATGAAAAAAGAATGTTACGCCGATCCCCGATAGGTGCATCTTGTTCTATGATGGATGTTTCTTTATCTGTTGGTACGCTTTCTCCGGTCAAGGCAGCTTCTTCTGCTTTGAGTCTGGTGGCACTAAGCAGTCTGGCATCGGCCGGAACCTTGTCACCTGCCTCCAAAAAGATATGATCCCCAATAACCAATTCTTCGCTGTTGACCACCAGTAATATTCCGTCACGAAAAACCTTAGCGCTGGTTTTGCTGATTTTTTTCAAAGATTCAAGAGATTTCTCCGCTGAAAGTTCTTGAAAAAAGCCTATTAAGCTATTTGTTATCAAAATTATAAGAATGATAATGGAATCTATGTATTCGTTAATAAGTAGAGAAAATAAAACAGCAAATAGCAGAATGTAAATTATAAAATTTCTAAATTGATTGATAAAAATGAGTAAGGGGTTAATGCTGGTCTCGGTCAAGATACGATTGGGACCGTACTGTCGAAGTCGTGCCGAGGCCTCATCTTCGGTAAGTCCTTGAGTGCTGGTGCCGAGCTTTTTAAGGAGAGTTTTTAGAGGCTGATGATGAAACATAATATATAATTAGGGGAATATATGGGTAAAAGTTAGAGTCTATTTTTTTAGAACTTAGGTAGTTAAGGTACGATAAATTTCCGGAACTCTGTTGGGTAATTTTGCTACGTCATTAATGAAGATATAGTTTATTTCTCCAAACATATGAGCCATGTAGTCCTTGGCTTTTTGATCAATGGTAATGCAAAAGGGGTGGATGCCCGCCATTTTTGCTTCTATGAGGGCGTGTCTGGTGTCTTCAATTGCATAATCACCTTTGTAGTCATCATAATCTTCAGGCTTGCCATCGGTTATGGTTACCAGCAGTTTGATTTTGGCATCTGTTTGTAAGAGTTTACGACTTGCATGACGAATAGGTGGTCCCATCCTGGTATATTCCTTGGGTCCAATAGCTGATATTTTACCCTTTATTTCTTGATTATAAGGATGGCTGAACTCTTTAATGAGATATAGATCCGAGCGTAGTCTCCGCATACCTGAAAAGCCATAAATTGCATAACTATCACCCAAAATTTCTAATGACTCGCACATAAGGATCAAAGCTTCCTTAATGGCTTTAGAAACCCACCCTTCGGTGGAGTTGGACATGTCTACCAGGAAAACGGTACAGATAGAGCGTTCATCACGCTGTAACTTTATGAAAAGCCGTTCCGAAGGGGCTAGTCCAGCTCTGGTATCGGAAAGTGATTCAATGAGTGCATCCAAATCAATATTATCACCATCTCTTTGACGTTTGAGAAATCGTTCACTAACCAGCATCATTTCGAATTGACGGCGTAGCCGCATTAGGACCCCATGATATTTATCCAGTGTTTGTTCTACAAAGTTTGTTTTAATTGATTGTATATTTTTTTCAAAAAGCTGACACCAATTTTTTCTATTTCCACCTCTACGGTAATCCCATTCGTCATAGATAAATTTTCCGATTAGTTCAGGACCGTCACGGAGCGGTGGCCCGGAGCCGCTTGTTTGTGCGTTTCCTTTTATCTGTAGTCCACTTGATATGTATGATTCAGGAATATACCCAAAATCGTTTTTTATCTCTTGAAGAATGTCTTGAGTTGCTTTCGGAATTTCAATATTCATCTCGTCGACTGTGATAAAGGAAAGGGTGGTGTCGAGGGATATACGATTCTCTACAGGTTTTGTTTCTTGTTTCGGCTGAATGAGTAAAACATTGTCTCCTGATAATTTTTGAGAGGAATCTGGTTTATCCTCTTCGTCCTCAGGCTTTGCTGGTGAGGCTGGTATCTGCGGGAGCAGAGCACCTAGGGCGGTAATGGCTTGTTGTTTTGCTTTATCTCTTTGAGCGGATAGTATTATTTGAGCAGATTCGTAATCTGGTCTTCCTTGAAAGGGAAGGGGGATCATTGTTTGATAATCAGAGGCGTAGGGTTGAAGAAGTATCAGTAGTTGGTTAACCAAATTGACGGTGTTTGTAGTATTTTGTTTTGGTGAAAGATTCTTTAGTATTTCTATAACCTGATAATACAAAACTTGCTCGGTGGGTGGTAGATGGTTTGCAATGTTTTTGCCTAGTAAGAGGAGCTGTACTGCTTCTATTATATAGTTGGCACCTTTGAGATGATCAGGAGCCGGTCGTGAGTCGGCAATAGAAAGGAAAATACCTTTAGCCTCCTTCATGAGACCGGGTAGTTCTTGGCGAAGTAGTACTAATGCTCGTTGTGTTTCTACGAGTAGGTAAAGATCGGCAGTTAGTTGCGGATATGGGGTTTGGTTGAAAAAGAGTATTGGATTGGAATTTGATGGAAAAGCGGGATGATCTAAAAAACAACTCTTGTTTGCGATAAAAGCCCACTGAAAGGAGACGATCGTTTTATAGGCTAAAAAATTACGGTCGTTGTCCTTATAGAGCTTCATTTCGCCAGGGAGCAATATCTGTTCACTATTGGTAGATACTTGAGAACCAGATTTTACTTTAATTGATTTGTTACTTAATCCGTTAAGATATCTATTAAGTTTGATGCTTACAGTCTGAAGCTGTAAGCCGTTTTTTCCTTTGAGGCGACAGATGAAATTATTTTCCACATCCAACATAAACGATCTGGCCGCAGCAAGGCCATGGGTTTCATAGGTTTCAAGGGTCATTTTAACCCATGTGGAGAGATGGTTGGGGGTAAAACAATTAAGAGCATGGGGTGCTTGTTCTAAAAAGGAAGTGCATAGGGCATGGCTTATTGGCCAAAAAGCTTTAAGGTGATGCAGTATTTCGTGGTGGAGTGAAGGGGGAAGTTGTTCGATAAGGTTTGTATATTCAGTAATTTCCCATTCGTCCATAAAATCTGCAGCAAATGTTTTGGAAAGAAATGAAGATATTTCTTTATTGTTCATTAAAAGAGTTCCAGTAGTTAAAATATCAAAGTGGTCTTTGGTTTCATATTTTTACGCGGTTGCTATGCTTGTAGAGTGAGGTTTGGCATGAGCATTGGTAGTTGCTGAGATCTTAGCGAACTATGTCAACTGGCAATCTTGATATATATTAAATCGTAAATGTTAACTAGCTCGATGTTATAGATCTTTTTTTTTACAAACCGGTGAACGGTTATATTAAATCAGCAAGTTGAAAATTCTGTTTGGTGTTACTAAAATATAGAGGTTACCATTTCCATGAGAGCCTCTAGCATTTCATGGTCATCGGTAAGTGTTTCGGCAATTGCCGCTTTGCATGCATCTCTGGGCGTTATGTTCGACCTAATTAATTTTGCAGCATGAATGAGTAGTCTTGTTGATGCGCCTTCGCTGAGACCAGAGTCGTTGAGATTTCGAGTCATGTTTCCAATTTTAACTAATAAGTTAGCTGTTTTTTCATCGATATCGCTTTCTTGGCTTACGATGGTAGCTTCAAGGGCAGGTGGAGGATAAGAAAATTCTAGAGAGACAAAACGTTGTCTGGTGGATGGTTTTAAATCCTTGAGTATAGATTGGTAGCCAGGATTATAAGAGACGGCTAACATAAACTGGGGTGGGGCGATGAGTAGTTCCCCTTTTTTCTCCAGAGGGAGTTCTCGTCGATCATCAGCTAGAGGGTGTATGATAACCGTGGTATCTTTACGTGCTTCGACGATTTCATCAAGATAGCAAATTGCTCCTGCGCGCACTGCCATAGTCACCGGCCCGTCGGACCAAACAGCCTCTCCGTTTTTAATTAAATATCTACCAACTAAGTCGCCGGTGGATAAATCGTCATGGCAAGAAACTGTTATAAGAGGACGTTTGAGGGTCCACGCCAGATACTGCATGAAACGTGTTTTGCCGCAACCGGTAGGACCTTTAAGGAGTAATGGGATCCCTTTTTCATATGCAGCCATGGAGATAGGGATTTCCACCCCCGTTGGGCGATAAAAGGGTTCTTGGTCTATTAGATGTTTTTCAAATGAGATATGTTTGTGTTGCATGGTCTTATAACCGTTGGCATATTAATATTAGGGACAAAAGATTTAAAAATTTATTTGGATTAGTGCATTTTTGGTGTTTATTCGATATATGATGAAGTTAATGATGTGGGATGAGCTGAGATGCTTTTTTGTATCCATTGTTAATATTATTTTCCCATATTATAGTCGTTAGTCCAAAAATATTTTTTAATTTTTAATAAATAATGTCATTGTCCATTTAATTAACGGTATTATAAGAAAATACAAATTTTAAAAGTAAAGTAAACCGTTGGTAGAGCAAGAGTTGTGGGAAATAATTAATATTTCAAAATCGGAGTCTGGGCTTGTCAGTGCGTGATTTGTTGTTAACTGCAAGGAGTGTTAATAGGCCAATAGCGCCCTATTTAAATGTTGTCCCTATAAAGCTGACTGCTGTATATACAAGTAAGAAGGGATTATTTTATTTCGAGCCCTTATTACCATTTTTAAGGATTGGGAGATCTTCGATGTTGAATTAATCTATTGCGGTTATAATCATAGCTGATTACTGGGTATGTAACTGGCAGGGTTAATATGTCGGATGATTTTAATTGGTCATTAACTTGTTATAATAAAAAAGATTTTTATTTGTAATATGGGAAAATTATGACAGCAAATATAAAGATTTTACAATTGCGTCATATAATAAACTGGTTTTTGTTAAAATAATATGGATATACCAGTATTAACATGGATTGATCAAAGCGGTCATTTGCGTAAAGTTCAGGTGTACGATCGTGTATTCATTGGCAGATGTTGCAAAGGGGTTGAGAGCTCTAAGCAGATTCTAGTCAAAGAGCCTCATGCTTCACGTGATCATGCTGTAATTACCAGGGCAGGGTCTATTGTCACTATAACTGATTCGAGTCGTAATGGTACTTATCTTAATGGGATAAGGATGGCAGCTGGTTCTACTTTACCTCTAAAGCCGCAGGATATTGTTCGCATCGGAGAGACGGAAATTCAGATGGTGTTATCGTCTGCCGCTACCCTTCATGGTATTTCCCATGAAGAGGCGGAAGCTACTTTTATAGCTCCTAGTAAAATTTACGTAACTAATCTGGTGGCTGATGTACGAGGTTTTACAGGGATGACCGAAATGATGGATTCTCAGGTCATAACTCATCTTTTGCGGAATGTTTTTAAAAAATTCGGTGATATTATTCAATCTCACAGCGGAACCTTAAGTGATTTTGCCGGAGACGCAGTCTACGCATTTTGGGAACATTCTTTGGGGCCTGATCCTCAAAAGGTACTCCTTGCGTGCCAAGCGGCTAGAAGACAAGAGCAAGTTTTGAATACAATTAGAGGGGATGTGGAGCGTTATCCAGAACTCAGGAATGTAAAGCTAAAATTGGGTTGGGGGATTACAACTGGTAAGGTGACCATGTCCCATTATACTGAAAGATCATCGGATTTGGCGTTGGTCGGAGATGCAACCAATATAGCGTTCCGACTTTCTTGTATGGCAAACAAAGAGGTTCCCTCCAGTATTTTATTATGTTCTAATACCGCAAAATTAATTCAACATAATTTACCCGTAAAGCTGTTAGGAGCATTTCCTATTCGAGGTAGAAAAGGGGTTGAAGACGTTTATGGGTTGCTTTGATTTAGGGAACATGGAAGAACTATATTAGTAAGTGGTCACAGGCACCGCATGAAGATGAGGTGCCTGTGACCACTTATTATATTACGATTAATTAAATCAGTTGGTTATGAACCTTCTGGCCAGGTATTTAAAATATACTCAGAGATCGGGAAAAAGACCTTTATTTCTCTTATGAAAATGGGAATTTCCCCTTCCATCCCGTAGTGTGCAGCGTGGTAATAGCTGGATATATTAAAATGCTATAAAATTTCACAGTCGATTTCATGTAACCGTTCACTGGGTTGTGAAGAAAAGTTCTATTATATCGGACTGTTAAGCGTTTTTCAGTGCTGAGAATGTGTGCAAGCAGGCCGGTGAGCTATAATCCTATGTGAATCCAGTCTGATCGCGCGCAGGCGTAGTGCTGGTGAACGCTTATGATTTATACATAACATTATCTGTGAAGTATATTGGCTATTAAACCTGTTAGTTGAGTGGCATATTTTCAATTTCATTCGAACTCTGAAACTATTATACTTCTTATTTTATTTCTTTATTTTGCGGCAGGTCATGTAGGCTATATTATACGCTTTTTGATGCAATATTAATATATAAGAAGTTGGCATTATTTTATTTTCTATTTGCACCGCATTCCTCGGTATAATTTAAATTATTTTTTTTTTTATAAAATAATAAAAATTTCATAATTATTGTTCAGTCCAACACATTTCTTTGTTGACTAAATCTCCATTATTGAGAATCATTCCTGTAAAGTTCTGTATTGTTTTTCTCTAGCGGAAATAGTTGGGCAGCTTTGAATTGATTTGGTACCTAAAAGTTTTTATGTTGAATTATTGTTCATTTTCTGCTAAAATTCCTCTTCTAAGTCCATTTTTCGCCATGTCTTTCGGCGTCTTTTTTATTTATGGATAAATGGTTATCGATCAACTTGTAACGAGTAGGCTTGAAGGAGTCTGTCAAAATATAGGTGAATGCAAGGAGTACGAATGAGCGCGAAAATTATCAGTGGAACCGAAACGGCAAAAGCAATTCGTGAAGAATTGAAAGTGCAAGTTGCCGAACTGACAGAAAAACATAAATTGATCCCCGGTCTTGTAACTATCTTAGTGGGTGAAGATCCCGCATCTCAATCTTACGTCAGCGCAAAGAATAAAACTGCTCATGCGCTCGGTATTCATTCTGAGCAAGTTACATTGCCTGCAGAGACTTCTGAGGAAGAACTCTTGGCTTTGGTAGACAAATACAATAAAGCTGATAATATCCATGGTATCCTTGTTCAGTTGCCACTTCCTAAACATATTAATGAAGCTAAAGTTTTATATACTATCGATCCTAATAAGGATGTTGATGGGTTTCACCCGGTAAATGTTGGTAAGATGATGTTGGGTGAGCAATGCTTTTTGCCCTGTACACCTCATGGCTGCCTAGAGCTGCTCCAGCGCGCGGGCGTTGAGACCAGTGGTGCCGAGGTGGTTGTGGTGGGTCGCTCTAATATCGTGGGTAAACCCGTTGCCAACCTTATGTTGCAGAAAAGGGCCGGAGGAAATTCCACGGTTACTCTTTGTCACACGAGAACCAAAGATATGAGCATGCATACTAAGCGAGCCGACATTCTGGTTGTTGCCGCTGGAGTAGCTAATATGATCACTGCTGATATGGTTAAAGAAGGCGTCGTGGTTATAGATGTTGGAGTAAATCGCATTGGCATGAGCGAGAGTGGTAAAGCTATCCTTGCTGGTGATGTTGATTTTAACTCTGTTAAGGAAAAGGCATCGGCCATCACCCCGGTTCCCGGCGGCGTTGGACCTATGACTATTACCATGTTGATGAAAAACACCGTTCAGGCCGCCAAACAGTTGGCGGGTCTTGCGTAATTTAATATCTGCTAAGCGCGTGAGGTGGACGAACAATTCCGCTTCTTTCCTTTCGCCTTCAGACCTCTGATAAGGAGTTCCAGTTATGGCCAAGTCACCCGGTTGCAACAAGTGCAATGAGATAACCGAGGCATCGACCAGAGATTTGCTTAATCAGGATCTGGCTAAACAGGTCCGTACCGCCTATGATCGTATTGAGTCTCGCGGTATGGCCGCCTGTCTTTTCGGTTCTGGTGGTACATGTTGTAGAAATTGTAATATGGGCCCGTGCCAGATAATTGAAGGCGTCGAGTCTATGATTGGTGTTTGCGGGGCAACTGCTGACACTGTGGCGGCAAGAAACTTTGCCAGAACCATTGCTGCAGGTGCTGCGGCGCATACTGACCATGCTCGGGAAATGGTTCGTGGTTTCATTGCTACTGCCAAGGGCGAGACCCCTCATGAGATAAAAGATGTGGAAAAACTCCACAAGATTGCTGAACTCTACGAAATTGAGATTGAGGGACGTGATAAAAACGAGATCGCTCTTGAGTTAGGTGAGAAGGCATTGGCTGAATTCGGTAGCCAAGACGAATCTTTTTTGACCATGACCAAAAGGGCACCTCAAAAACAACAAGATCAATGGAAGCGAAACGGCATTACTCCTCGCGGTGTAGATCGCGAAGTAGTTGAGATGATGCATCGTACCCATATGGGTGTTGATCAGGATCATAAAAATATTATGATGCAGGGGGCACGTTGTTCCTTGTCCGACGGTTGGGGATCTTCCATGCTCTCCACCGAGCTTACCGACATTATGTTTGGTACCCCGGTTCCCAAACGTTCCATTATTGATTTGGGCGTTTTACGGGAAGATATGGTCAATGTGACCGTTCATGGTCATGAGCCGTTGCTCGCCGAGTCCCTTTGCCTAGTGGCTGAAGATGATGAAATTGTAGCACTGGCTAAAAAAGTTGGTGCCAAGGGAATTAATTTGGCTGGTGTATGTTGTACCGGTAATGAGATTCTAATGCGCCACGGTGTTCCGGTAGCTGGTTCTTTTATCCAACAGGAAATGGTCTTGGCAACTGGTGCCGTAGAGGCCATGGTTGTAGACGTGCAGTGTGTTATGCAGTCTCTGCCTCAAGTTGTAAAATCAATGCACACTGATATTATAACCACCAATTATCGGGCTAAAATGCCTGATGCCATCCATATTCAATTCGAAGAACACGATTCCTATAATTCCGCTAAAGCTATCTTGAAACACGCTATTAATAATTTCAAGAAACGCGGAGAGCACTATATTCCTAAAGACCACAAACTTGATATTGTGGTGGGCTTCTCCCATGAAACCATCAACTATATGTTAGGTGGCCGTTTCCGTGGTAGCTATCGTCCTCTCAACGACAATATTATTAATGGTCGTATTCGTGGTGTAGCAGCTATTGTTGGTTGTGAGCACTATAAACTCTCAGATGATGCTCATGTAACCATTGCTAAAGAACTTATTAAAAATAATGTCTTGGTCTTGGCAACTGGTTGTGCAGCACAGGCTCTTGGTCGTCGTGGCTTGATGACTCCGGAAGCAGCGGCAGAATTTGCCGGTCCTGGTCTTGCTGAAGTTTGTGAGACTGTGGGTATGCCTCCAGTACTTCATGTTGGTTCTTGTGTTGACAATAGTCGTTTGTTAATTGCTCTCACCGAGATGGTTAAGGAAGGTGGTTTGGGTGATGATATTACCGAACTTCCTGCAGTCGGTACCGCTCCTTTATGGATGAGCGAGAAAGCTGTAGCTATTGGACAGTATTTCGTGTCCAGTGGTGCCCATGTAATCTTTCAAGATCTTCCGATTGAAGGCTCTAAGGTTTTCACAGAATATCTTAAAGAAGGCATGAAAGAAGTGTTTGGAGCTGGTTGGGATACTGAATCCGATCCTCTTAAATTGGCTAAGAAAATGATTGCAGCCATAGATGGAAAACGTGAAGCGCTCGGTATAAACAAGAAACAAGATCGTGTGCTTTATGACATGGCCATGCGTCGTGATCTTGAAAGCAAGTCTTTGCCCGGCGCAGGTTGCGGCGGTGGTGGCGAGAGTCATTAAGAAGACCATGCACCGACTATGGGGTAAAGAAATAATCTACACCATAGTCGGTAACGTAAAAATTAATGAAGATTATATGTCTACCGGCAATTGTCTGGTGTGATTATACAATTTTGCTCAGGAAGGAGGATCGATGAAATCGGGGAGCAACCTTGAGCGGATACTGACCAGCGGTGGTTTTGCTGTAACCGGTGAGTTGGGACCGCCAAAAAATAGTGATCCTGAAGTGGTCAGGAAAAAAGCCCGGATCCTGAAGGGAAATGTTGATGCGGTAAACATTACCGATTGTCAAACAGCTATCGTTAGGATGTCTAGTATTGGGGCGGGACTGATCGCGCAATCCGAAGGCGTAGAGCCGGTAATTCAGATGACTTGCCGTGATCGTAACAGGATCGGAATGCAGAGTGACCTCCTTGCGGCTTCAGCCATGGGATTGAAAAACCTGCTGTGCCTTACCGGTGATCATCAAAAATTTGGTAATCATCCCGGATCTAAGGGAGTCTTTGATATGGACTCCATTCAGATGCTCGGTATGGTAAAGGAAATGAGAGATGGCCGTAAGTTTCAATGCGGTGAGGAAATAAAAAGCCACGAGCCCAAGTTTTTTCTTGGTGCGGCTGCTAATCCCTTTGCATCTCCTTCTAAATTTAGAGCTGTTCGGCTTGGTAAAAAGCTTGCTGCCGGTGCCGACTTCGTTCAAACTCAAATTATCTACAATGTCGAAAAGTTTGCCAAATTCATGGAAATGGCAGTCGATATGGGCTTGACCGAAAATGGTTATATTTTAGCCGGGGTCACTCCACCCAAGTCTTTGGGTATGGCACGTTATATGAAAAATTTCGTGCCTGGAATGGATGTTACCGATGAGGTAATTAATAGACTACGGGACGCCAAAGATAAACAAGAGGAAGGCATCAATATCTGTGTTGATATTATTAACCAGGTAAAAGAAATTAAAGGTGTTTCCGGCGTCCATGTCATGGCCATTGAATGGGAAGAGGCGGTAGAAGAGATCGTTAAAAGGGCAAATCTTTTGCCCAGACCTCAGTTTGGTGAGGAAACCGTTGCACCGGCCGCCGAAGAAGTTAGAGAAACCGTCGAAGTTCAGACCGCCGAGGCGGCTGCAGGTGTAGATAATGAAGCGGTTCTGGCCGCAGCCCGTAAAGAGGCTGAAGAAATTATCGCTGCTGCCAAGCAAGAGGCTGCAAGTATATCAGCCGGTACGGGACGGCCGTCAGTACAACCTCAATTTGTTACCGATGCAACCGATGATGCAGGAGAGCATGAAATGAATGAAAAAGAGCGATTGATGGCGCTTAAGTCCTTGGAAGCCGGACTTGGCGCTCTCAAGAAAGCCTATGGACTTAGTGACGAACAATTTGATGCGATAATGAATTTCGCCGGTGCGGAAAACATTTTACGCAAGGAGCCGGAAATAGCTGACAAAACAGCTGTAACTCCGGTTGCCCCAACTACCCCAGTTGCTGCTCCGGCAGCCCCTGCCCCTGTTGCTGTAGATACAGCTAAGGTGGAAGCAGAGGCAAAAGCCAAGGCAGAAGCTGAAGCAAAGGCTAAAGCAGCAACCGAGGCTAAAGCGGCAGCAGAGGCTAAGGCAAAGGCAGACGCCGATGCAAAAGCGGCTGCTGAAGCCAAGGCTAAGGCCGAAGTTGAAGCTAAAGCTAAGGCTGAAGCAGAGGCTAAAGCCAAAGAGGCAAGCGTTGTTGTTGCAGCACCTGCTGGTTTAGATGTAGCACCCTTGAAAGCTGAGCAAACAGCTTTTACTGATAGAGGTAGTAAGGTTCCAGCTGACTCGTATAAAGTAGATTACTCTGGTTCTATCCGTGAAGCAGTGCTTGGTAACGGTGATAATGCTGTAACCATTGGTGGCGGTTCTGTTCTGCCTTTCCATAGCTTTGAAGGTGATTCTGGACGTAAACAACTTATTGCCATGGAAGTAATGGACATTAAGCCTGATAACTGGCCGTCCACTCTGGGACAATATTTTGATGACGTTATGGATAATCCGGTTGCCTGGGCCAAAAAATGCGTAGATGTTTATAAGGCTGATGCGATAAACATTTGGCTTGCCGGAACTGATCCCAATGGACACAATCGTTCTTCTGCTGATGCTGCTAAAGATGCTGCTGCAGATGTACCGGTTATCGTTTGGGGTTGTGGTAATGGTGAGAAAGACACCGAAACATTGCGTGAAGTTACTTCCTTGATTGGAGACAAAAAAGTTTGTCTTGCACCTCTGGAAGATTCTAACTTTCGTTCCATCGGGGCTACCGCCATGGCTTTTCAACATAGCATGGTTGCTGCCTCCCCCATAGACGTGAACCTTGCCAAGCAGCTCAATATTTTGCTTGAGAACTTGGGTGTTCCCCTCAATTCCGTTATGATGGATCCTTCCGTAGGTGCTCTAGGCTACGGTATAGAATATACATACTCGGTGATGGAGCGTATTCGTTTAGCTGCCCTCACTCAGAAAGACGCGAAATTACAGGTGCCTATCATCTGTAACCTTGGTCGTGAAGTTTGGAAAGCCAAAGAGACTGGATTGGCTACTGATGATCTGCTCGGCGATCAGGAAGGTCGCGGTATTATGATGGAAGCAATCACCGCCACTTGTATGATGTTGGCCGGTGGAGAAATGCTTATAATGCGCCATCCTAAAGCGGTAAATATGACTAAAGCGCTTATTGAGGCAATGGCGGTATAAACCGCACATTTCACTAACGCGTAATAGTTTTAAGTTTCGAAGGAAATAGTAATATAAGGGAGTTATCTCAATGTCGAAGATCATCTGTTCCGCAGCCATTCGTGGCGCAAAGAATATCATTGACATGGCAGAGGAAAGCTACGAAGAAGCCTTGAAGAAATACGGGGCCGAACAAGAAGTATCATTTCCCAATACAGCCTACTACTTGCCGATCATTTATTCCATGCTCGGCGCAAAGGTACAGAAACTCGGTGACATGAAGGATATCTTCCTTGAGTGCCGTAAGCTTATGCCACCTGTGGTTTCCGAGGATATCTGGTTACCTTACTTGGCTCCTGCGTTGGATGCCGGTATGGCAACCTTTTTCGCTGAGGAGATGTATGAATCAATCCGTTACTTGAACACCCCAGAGTTCTATACAAAAACCGAGGATCCCACAGCTGAGAACATTTGGTTGGGTGCAGCGGATGATGTAATTTTTCGGAAACGTGGTGTTGAATTTGTAGACGGTACTGCACCAGGCTTTGCTGCCATTATGGGTTCGCCCAAAGATAAAGAAGTGGCATCTAGAATAGCCCTCGAACTGCAGGAAAAAAATCTTTATATTTTCATGCATGATTCCACTGAAGGTGTAAGAATGCCGGAACAACTTGTAGCCAATGGCGTACAGGTTGGTTGGAATACCAGACTGGTACCTTTTGGGCAGAGTTATACTACTGCGGTTTTTGCCATTGGTTTTGCCTGTCGTGTGGCCATGGCTTTTGGTGGAATTAAGCCCGGTGACTATAAAGGAAACTTGATCTATAATAAAGATCGTACTTTTGCTTTCATTATGGCTTTTGGTCCAGTTAGTGACGAGTGGTATGCTAATGCAGCTGGTGCCATTAACTGGGGTTTCCCAACCATCTCAGACTATGATATTCCAGAAGTATTGCCCACCGGAATTTGTACTTACGAGCATGTGGTATCTAATATATCCCATGATGAGATAGTTCAGAAGGCCATTGAAGTTCGCGGACTGAAAGTGAATGTTGCCAAAATTGATATTCCCATGGCTTTCGGCCCTGCATTTGAGGGTGAGCGAATCCGTAAGGATGACCTTTTCATGGAATGTGGTGGTGGTCGTACTAGCGGTGTTGAGGTTTTGGTCTCTAAAGAGATGGACGAGATTGAGGATGGCAAGGTTATCCTTGAAGGTCCTGACATTTGCGATATTGAAGAAGGTCAAAACTTACCAATCGCTATCTTGGTTGAAGTTGCGGGTCGTGAGATGCAATCTGACTTCGAGCCTATTCTTGAAAGACAGTTTCATCACTTGATCAACTATGTTCAAGGTATCATGCACATCGGCCAGCGTAACATTATGTGGATACGTATTGGTAAAGGTGCAGTTGAAAAGGGATTCTCCTTTAAACATATGGGCACGGTTCTCCATGGAAAATTGCATCAGGAGTTTGGTGCTATCCTTGATAAGGTTCAGGTAAAAATTTACACTGAGCTAGAGAATGTTGAGAAAGTACAGGAGCTTGCTAGAAACGTATATGACGGACGTGATCTTCGTCTTGGCGCTATGACCGATGAGTCGGAAGAAATTTTCTATTCATGTACACTGTGTCAATCTTTTGCTCCTAGTCACGTCTGTGTTATCACACCTGAGCGTATCGGAATGTGTGGCGCGTATAACTGGCTTGACGGTAAGGCTTCTCATCAAATCAACCCCACCGGACCAAACCAACCGATTCAGAAAGGTGCATGCACCGATCCGGATAACGGATACTACGATGGAATCAATGAGTTTGTAAAATCAGCTTCTCAGGGTGCTGTTACTGAGGTGAGTTGCTACTCTCTTATGAATAACCCTATGACTGCGTGTGGTTGTTTTGAAGCTATTGCCGCTATGCTGCCCCAATGTAACGGAATCATGGTTGTTAACCGTGATTACAGGGGAATGACTCCTTCTGGAATGAAATTTACTACCCTAGCCGGTATGGCTGGTGGTGGTATGCAAACACCTGGTTTTATGGGTGTGTCCAAACATTACATGACCAGTAAGAAGCTGTTCATGGCTGAGGGTGGTCTCAAAAGAATGGTTTGGATGCCTAAAATCATGAAAGATGAGATTGCCGACAAGCTGCGTCAGCGTTGTGAGGAAATCGGCATGCCTGAATTCTTCGATATGATTGCCACAGAAGAGCAGGGGACCACGGAAGAAGAGATTCTCGCCTTCCTCAAGGAGAAAGGACATCCTGCATTGGAGATGGAAGCTTCCATCGACTAAGCAAAAGGTGAGAAATTATCCGGGTTGGGTTCGTGGGATGGACGCTATTGCTGTCCATCCCAGTAAAGCCAACATAGGTCCGGACTCGCTTGATTTATAATACGGTTACAACTCTATAAAGAATCCGGACCCTTGACCCGGAACATTATTGCCAGGTACACAGGAGGACAACGACAATGGCCTTAACCGGTATACAGATACTCAAAATGCTCCCCAAGAAAAATTGTGGCGAGTGTTCCATACCCACCTGCCTTGCTTTCGCTATGAAAGTGGCTGCTGGACAAACGGAAATAGAAGCATGTCCTTACGTAAGTGAGGAGACAAAGGCTACTATCGGTGAAGCATCAGCTCCTCCGATTAGAACCATTAAATTGGGTTCTGGCGACAGTCAATTCACTATTGGTGGTGAAACTTGCCTGTTCCGTCACGAGAAACGTTTTGAAAATCCCACTGGAATCGCGGTAGTAGTTTCTACTGAAGATAGCGATGGTGATGTGGATGGTAAACTTAACCGTTTTAATACATTAGAATACGAGCGGGTTGGTGTGCATATGCGTGCTGACTTAGTTGCCGTTCGTGATGCCAATGGAGACGGTGGTGCTTTTAAAGCTCTGACCGAGAAAGTACTAAATACCTGTCCTAAAGCTGCTTTGATTCTCATGACTGAGAATATCGACAATATGAAGGGTGCTGCAGAAATCTGTGGGGCCAGAATTCCTTTGATGTATGGTGTTACCGCAGCGAATCAAGATGCCATGGCAGCTCTTGGTAAGGAAAATGGTTACCCGCTGGGTGTTAAAGGAAGCAATGTTGATGAATTAATTGACATTTCTGAGAAACTGGTTGCCGCCGGTATCAAGGATATGGTTATCGATACTGGTGCACGCACCGTTCGAGCTGCTTTTGAAGACAATGTAGTTGCTAGAAGATCTGCTGTTAAAGCGAAATTTAAACCGCTGGGCTTCCCGACCATCACTTTCCCCTGTGAGATTGCTGATGATTCCATGATGGAAGCTATGGTTTCTTCTATCTTGATTGCCAAGTATGCTGGAATTGTTGTTCTGAGCGACCTTAAGGGAGAAACACTTTTTCCTTTGTTGCTTGAACAACTCAATATCTTCACTGATCCTCAACGTCCGATGGTTGTTCAGGAAGATATTTATCCAATTACTGGTCCAGGTGAAGATTCACCGGTACTCATTACTTGTAACTTCTCACTCACCTACTTTATTGTATCCGGTGAGATTGAAGGATCAAAGGTACCGTCTTGGTTGCTTATTAAGGATACTGAAGGTCTATCGGTTCTTACCGCTTGGGCTGCCGGTAAATTTGGGGCTGACCTCATCGCGCAATTTGTCAACAAATCAGGAATTGCAGACAAGGTTAAACACCGTGATCTGATTATTCCCGGTTATCTGGCCACCATCAAAGGAGAGCTTGAGGAAGAGCTTCCTGAGTGGACCATTACCATTGGTCCTAGAGAAGCTGGTCACTTGCCCGCATTCTTGAAAGAGTGGAAACCTTCTAAATAAGAAGGGATTAGGATGGAATTAAAAAAGGAGAGAGTTTGACTCTCTCTTTTTTTCCTTCTAGTGTCGGCTGGTTATAATTGAGTTTTGGCTGACGCGTATCCCGGTAACTACTTGTTGTCCCCCTCCTGATATCGAGGTGGATTAGTGCCGGATGGGGGCTATATCTTGCGTGAAAGTTGCTTTGACGACTTGTTCATGGAAGCTGGCCCCTTCTTTTATATTATTACGATAGAACGATTAAATCGTGCAAGAGGTCCAAGATAAATTAATATGGATCTTTGAGCGGTTAATTTGGAATAGATAATTTTTGGAGAACGACATGGGTAAAGGAATGGAACACAGGGCCGGTTCTGTAATGGTCGTCGGTGGCGGTATTGCCGGAGTGCAAGCCGCCCTGGACCTTACCGATCTTGGTTACTACGTCTATTTGGTCGAAAAGAGTCCGGTAATCGGCGGTGTTATGGCGCAGCTCGATAAAACTTTTCCGACTAATGACTGCTCCCTCTGAATTCTCGCGCCGAAATTGGTAGAGGCCGGTCGGTCTCCAAATATCGAAATGCTCACCAACGCTGATCTTATCTCAATGGATGGTGAACCCGGGAATTTCACGGTTAAAATCAATCAGCGTCCCCGTTATATCGACGCTGATAAGTGTACAGCCTGTGGCTTGTGTACTCAATACTGTCCTAAGCATCATGTGGATGAATATAATGAAGGGTTAGCTATTACCCGTCCCATTCATATTGATTATGCTCAGGCCGTACCTGCAACTTACTACATAGATCCTTCAAGTTGTTTGCACCTAAAGCACGATACTTGTCAGATTTGTGTACCAGTTTGTCAAAGTCATGCTATTGACTTCTCTCAACAATCAACTGAGAAGAGTCTCCAAGTGGGAGCGGTGGTTCTCTCTCCCGGTTTTGGTAAGATTTCTGATGAAACCCTAGCTAAATACGGCTATGGAAAACATCCCGATGTCGTTACCAGTATCGAGTTTGAGCGGATGACTAATGCTTCTGGTCCATTTATGGGCGAATTGAAATGTTTTTCCGACGAACGTCATCCTAAGCAGATTGCTTTCATTCAATGTGTTGGTTCTCGTGATTTGGGTTGTAATAACGGGTATTGCTCCTCGGTGTGCTGTATGTATGCCATCAAGGAAGCTATGGTTGCTAAAGAACATGATCCGGAAGTAGAGATTACTATTTTCTACATGGATATTCGTACCCAGGGTAAGGATTTCGACGCAGCTCAAAAACGGGCAGAAGCCATGGGCATCAAATTTGTCCGGGCCAAGGTCGCTGATGTAACTCCTTGGGAAAACCGTTTGCAACTCACTAGCTCTACCCTTGAAGGAGAGCATCGTTTCGAAGCTTTCGATATGGTGGTCCTCTCTGTTGGTTTGGAAGCGCCCCGTGACGGT
>JAOTSI010000280.1 GCA_029865005.1 Desulfobulbaceae bacterium | reverse complement strand
GAAGAAATGAACTCCAATATGAACTCTGTAGCTGCAGCAATGGAAGAGGCCTCTGTTAATGTCCGTACTGTTGCCTCGGCTACCGAAGAAATGAGCGCTAGCATCTCTGAAATTGCCAAAAACGCTTCAATTGGGATGGAAAGCGTCAAAACAGCGGTAAAGCAATCTCAAAAAGCATCCAGTCAGGTCCACGAACTTGGCCAAGCAGCGGAAGAGATCGAAACGGTAACCGAATCCATCAAAGCCATCTCCGACCAAACTAACCTGCTGGCACTTAACGCAACCATAGAAGCAGCACGGGCGGGAGAAGCCGGTAAAGGTTTCGCCGTAGTGGCAAATGAGATAAAAGAATTGGCAAAACAAACAGCCGACGCCACCGGTGATATTAGTACAAAATTGCATACCATCCAGCAATCAACCGGGATCACCGTTGACGTAATAGAAGAAGTGGTCGGAGTGATAAACAAGGTTGATGAAATCGTCAGTGACATCGCCGCAGCAGTAGAACAACAAAATAGTGCGACCGGGGAAATTACAGAAAACATCTCCCAAGCTTCCATGGGCATTCAGGAGATAAATGAAAATGTAAACCAAAGTTCCGCTGTATCCAGCATGGTTGCCCAAGACATTAACGAAGTAAATGTAGCTGCCGAGGAAATGAGTTCTTCAAGCATGCAAGTTGAACAAAGTGCCGCAGACCTAAGCAAACTATCGGAACAATTAAAGGACATAATAAATAAGTTTAAACTCTAAAAAAAATCCCAAGTAACCAACTCCCAAATTATAAAAAGAGCCGCACCTGGGATTTATGATAGCTGGTCACAAGTGCCCGTGACCAGCTACTAATGATTTATCACCAATACCTATTTCCACTCTACATCACTCAACTACCATTACATCCACAACCACATGCTTTTCCGGCTTCATTACCTTGCTCTTCGCCAGAAGCCTCACTATTGCGTTTTGCCTCGACCAGCTCTTCATCCGTGGGTTTCCTCACTTCAACCACATCAACATCAAAAAGAAGTCGCTTACCAGCTAAGGGGTGATTCATATTTATTGTTACGGTATCGTCATCATTAATCGCATCAACAGTCACCATAAGATCCCCATGGGAACCAGTGGTATGAAAAGTCATTCCTGGTTGCGGATCTACATCGGACGGAAATTGCGTCCGTGGTAAATTCTGATACAACTCTTGATATGCTGGTCCAAACCCATCCTCAGGATCAACAACAAGACTCGAACGATAACCTACCTCCTTCCCCATAAGCGCCTTCTCTAACCCAGGAACTATCATGCCAAATCCGGTTACAAAACCAAAAGGTTCACCTTCTTTTGTGAAATCTATGCGCTCACCACCATCCAAACTAAGATTAAAATTAATAGCTACATACATATCTTTATCAATCACACTCATCACACCGCTCCAATATATTTGAGAACAATTCCCTTTATAAATAAAAAAGATTTTGTTACACAGATAAAACATCAGCCCCGATTGTCAACAGGAATGGTTCGCTATCTGCTACAGAAAATTGAATCCCCCAATATTGAATCGCATATGCTATATAATATGAGGGCCGTGAAAAGAATATATTGAGCAAAGATTACAACGATCTTTTTCATTTTCTATTTTGCGGTAACAAGCGTATAGCGGAGTTATGTAACTGTTATAACAACAACCGGAAATATAAAATAACCAAATAATATTGTTTACTTTATACTCCCAGTGTTCCTAACATCAAAGGTAGCCACTAGTTGCTAGATGCCCCCAAAAAATATTAATATAATAAAATATAAGATTTATATAAAATAATGATAATATGAAAACAGGTGAACAACGACCCGGTCTTACGCGGCGAATGACCAAAGAAGAAATAAACGAATGCCCCATTATTAAATATCAAGGGCACGTGGAAATAATACGCTCAGAGGAAAAATTACTCACAGCTGTAAAACAATTACGTCAAGAATCCGTCCTCGGCTTTGATACAGAGACTAAACCTTCCTTCAAAAAAGGACAATACTTCAATCCCTCTATCCTACAGCTAGCCCATCAAAAAGGAGTATACCTTTTCCATCTAAATACATTGGGCTTACCTGCCGCTCTCACCACAATCCTAAAAGATCCGAAAATTATCAAAGCAGGAGTAGCACTTAACTTTGATGTTTCCTCGCTACAGAAACTGACCCACTTCCACCCCAAGGGATTTATCGATATAGGAGAACTGGCTAAAAATGCAGGCATCAAAAATCACGGCCTCAGAGGCTTGGCCGCAGTCTTACTAGGTGCCAGAATATCCAAAACCGCGCAACGTAGCAACTGGGCAGCCCAGCCCCTCTCACCCGCACAGGTAAAATACGCCGCAACAGATGCTTGGATTGGTAGAAAACTCTACTTCAAGCTCCAAGAAGTTTTCGGACCGATCTCGACAACTGGCTTAAAAAATTAAAGATCCCAAAATCAGACTCTGAGTCTTACCTGCATAGGATTTTTATTCGTCTTCAAAGTGAGCCAACAGGCGTAAGTATCACTATCTTTCTCTTACCTAGATCAAGAGAAGGCCTAAATGTACAAATAGGTAAACGGTAGAATCCAAGATAGGATATTTTTTGCACACGTCCACAGGACACTTAAACCATTGATTTAACACACCTTAACATAGCGAGCAGTTACAGAAGTCTCAGGTTCAGACAGTTGCCACTACTCGCTACAACCATTCTATGCTGGCGAGGGCAACCGTGTGAAAACTTTTTGGTTATAAATACTTATCCTTATTTTTATTCAACAGTATGCCGTAAAATTACCCTACCACTGACTCGTCCATGCAATATTTTTTCTATATACTGGTCAAGTTCTTCGAGAGTTATGGTAACTGCCATGGATTCAAGGCCGGGCAATTTCCATTTTCCTGCTAATTTAAGCCATACCCGCTTACGCATTTCCATGGCGCACTCAGCAGCATCAATACCTAACAGAGAAACTGCTCGTAAAATAAAAGGATACACTGTCAAATCTAAATCAGCAGAAGCGGCATTACCACAGCAAGTTACCGCTCCTCCATACTTTACGCCTTTAATAGCCGTAGCCAATATTGGTCCGCCCACAGTATCAACAACCCCGGCCCATTGCGGCTTTAAAATAGCTCTTTGGGCAGATCCAACAGCTTTTTCCCGTGGCAACACCCTTTGCGCTCCCAAATCGAGTAGAAATTGTTCTTTATCACTTTTGCCGCTTACCGCCACCACCTCAAAACCCTCACGCGCAAGTAGAGCCACAGCAAAACTCCCAACCCCACCAGTAGCACCGGTAACCAAGACCTTACCCTGCTCAGGCTTTACGCCAAGATTTAAAAGTCGTTCAACGGACAATGCCGCTGTAAAACCTCCAGTACCGTATACCATTGCCTCATACAAACTCAATCCTTCTGGACAAGGAAGAACCCAGGATGCTGGCACTCTAATAAATTCACCAAAACCTCCAGGTGTATTCATTCCAAGCCCATAACAAGTCACAATTACCAACTGACCAACCTTGAACTCTTCCACATCACTTGATACAACCTCTCCAGAGGCATCAATCCCTGGAGTATGAGGATACCTTTTTGTAACGCCCCTGTTCCCGGAAGCCGATAATGCGTCCTTATAATTTAAAGAAGAATAATTTACCTTTACCAACACCTCTCCACTCGGCAAATCATCAAGTGAACGGGTAATAATGGATCGTTTATACGTATCATTCTCATTGCGCTCAACCCACAGAGCTTTAAATGTTTTCTTATCCAAAGTAATCTCCCACTCACCTTCTGCGTGAGCTATATCATTTTAAGCCCATCATATAGAGCTCATTTATCGTTATTGATCCCATTACTTACAACTAGGATTATCGAAAAAAAATAAATTAAACTAATATCGCGCAGAATTTTTGTTTAATTCATTTTTTCCACGTTCCTTAATAAAAATAAATCAATTTAATAATTATCTCGTCTATTATATAATCAAAAAAAACATCCAACTCACTGACAAATCTGATAATTACACCATAAAATAACAAGAAATTGTAAAATACCATACCATTCTTAAACTCTTTGCATCTTGCTCTTTTTCGCTTTCTTTTATAAGATAAATCTTAGTTTATTCTTCATCTTTATGAAAAATTTACTTTCTCCCCATCAACATGTTTTTTATACTCGTACCAACACCTGATAAGAACTATAAAAAAATTTCTTATTAAAATCTATAATTCAACTCAACACAAAAATAATTCATTATGCAAAATATAATGATAGATCGTATCATTCACTACAGCGTTGGTGCAAGCGCCTCTGCTATCAAAAATATTACCCTGTGCGGAAACGCACTTTCTGAAGATTATCAAGAATTCCAAGTAATACCAAGTTCACTTCTCCTTGAATCCGCTGCTCAACTTGGAAGCTTTCTCGTAGAAATGAGCTACAATTCCCCTGAAGATATTCGGAGAGCAACGGTCAACCAGATCGATAATGCAAAATTTTTCCGTTCCGTCGAGCCAGGAGACCAACTACACCTGCTGGCCGAAATCAAAGAATTATCTAAAGAATCGGCAAAGATTAAGGTAAGAGTCGTAACAGCAGAGAGCAGCATAGTAGCGGAAACAAACTTTACTCTTACTTTATCCTCAATTATAGATGAACAAATCCATACCCAAAAAAGGAAACTATATCGCATATGGACCCGACAATTAGGTGATTTACCACCTATTTTATAATTTTACACATTAAAAGTCACCCATAAAGGCGGAGCAATAAAAAGTATCGTACCTGGTCACTGAGCTTGTAATTAAACAATTTAACAAACCGCACGATTATAAGTGATCACAAATGGTTCACACTTATGCTGTTGCCACTGCTCGCTACAGCCCATCGATGCGAGCAGGGACAACAGCATAAAGATAAGGTGCCTGTGATCACTTACGGAAATACTATTTCCAATTCCTTCTCATTCAACTTGTTAACTACTATAGTTTCATTATAATATTTACCGACACCTTTCACAAGTCCGTGCAATATATCTATCATAGCCCGCTTGGACTTATAACCCATGATAAGTACATTATCATTCTTCCAGTGGTAACTAAAACGAGGCGGTTCTGCATTCTCCACCCTTCGTGTTACTTTCTCGTGCACCTGATCCATTTTCAACAAAAAATCTTTGACATTTTCACAATCCATGTAATAAATCTTATACATATCTGCAGCATAGATATTAACCCAATATTCACCAAATGCATCTACAGCTTGTTTCATAGTAATACCGGTAACCTTACAAGTAGCACCTATCAGCTGAATAATTTTATCATCCTTTATATCTTGAAAAGGTAGAAATATCGTATATTCGCTGAAACCTACTTCCCGAAGAACCTCAATCCATTTCTTTGATCCAAAATTATCTACTACTAACTTACTCAAACAATCAGCTATAACACCTTTCATATAAATACACCTTACACATCAACCCATTACCCTATTAATCTCTAACCAAATCTTTACACTAGGTATAAAAGCTATATAGCTGGTCAAAGGGATCAACAACTATCTATTTCAACTTATCATTACTATTTAACAAAAGAACAACAATAATCAGTTAATTCTTTAACAATTATCTGAAAACTTGAGTTGGCGGGAACCTCAAATATATATCCGTTGCCATATACTTGCCGCTCCTCCGACCCTTGCAAACGTACTTCCCCCTTTCCAGTCATTATTTCCATAATTTCCTTATCACCGGCGGTAAATTCATACTCTCCGGGTAACATAACCCCAAGAGTCTTTTTTGTACCATCAGCAAAAAGTACAGTACGACTGGTCACATTCCCGTTAAAGTACGAATTAATATTTTTAATAACCGTTACATTAGTAAATTCTTTCATTTTCAAGCCTATTTTTATGATAAATATTTCAGGTGGCGAAAAATAATAAATATCCTAAAATGGCGTAGGATTTTCTTATCGTCTTCAAGGATTGGTAACAGGCGCACAGCAAAATTACGAAACTGCTACCGCGACAAAGAAAACACTTAACACACCTGCCTTATAGGATAATTTATTTTTTTACGAGATCGTTAAATGCTAACTTGATTATAAAATCTTTTTATAACCACATCATCCATAGAACTGCTATTACAAACAG